>DRJK01000026.1 GCA_011052215.1 Gammaproteobacteria bacterium | reverse complement strand
TCATCAAGTGTCAGATCAACACCCATTCGACCGAGCAGTTCCATTGTAGTGGTGACATCCTGCAGATGAGGAACATTACCTATCCGCATCACACCATCGGCCAGCAAGGTAGCAGCCAGTATAGGCAACGTCGCATTCTTGGCACCCGAGATACGGACTTCACCCTGCAGACAGGTCCCGCCACTGATTATTAATTTATCCATGCTTTAATCATTCTTCCGGTCTTTGTCCTTGTGGACAATTGGCTGATTTAATCCTTGCGGGATTCCCATTCGTCAGGGGTACAGGTCTTCACGGACAGTGCATGAATAATGCCGGTCTGCATGCGATCGCCCAGGGTATCGAATACCATACGATGCTGTGCCAACATACTCTTGCCCTCGAATTCGGAGGATACAACAATGCCATCAAAATGCGTCCCGTCATCACCATCGATCATGGCATTGGCAGCGGGTAACCCCGCTTCGATTAATTGCTTGATTTCTTCTTTAGTTATCATATGCTTATACGTCTTCTGCTGCCTGAATGTATCCAGGAATCACCCTCAGACAGACCCCGTCTGGTACAGGGCATGATCCCGGATAGGCAATAATATAGAAAATCGATTAAAAACGGGAGGTTTTATCCAGATTATTGGAAAATAGCCCTGAATCAGCAGCCGGAAGAGCCATCAGGACCGTGACTACCCTGCATGTGGAACCAGAGACACGGGTTTTTGTTTTGTATGACAGGATCGCTGTCAGCCAGGGCCAGGAGATTCATAACTGAATCAGGATAATGGCAAGATGACATCCAGCCCGCTGACTTTGGCAATCGCCAGCATCTGGCCCGGAATGTTGTAAAACTGTATTGATTTCCCGTTCTGCCGCACATCGCGCACCCATTCCACCAGCATGGCGACTCCGGCGCTGTCCGAACGGGTGACCTTGCTCAGATCAACCGGAATTTCTCCATTTTCCTTGATCATCTGTTCGATCTGTTTGTAAATGGCAGGCACCGACTGAAAGGTCAGTTCGCCCGCCAGTTCATACTGATGCTTGTCATTCAGATGAAGGGTTATTTTCATTCCATGATCTCTCCTGACAAATTTGTCAGACCACTAACTTACTATTTGCCAGTCCCGCTTGCCTGCGTCAGAAATCTTCCGATCAATCTCTCCAGCACAAATGCGGACTGTGTTTCCTCTATGACACTTCCATTTTTCAAAAAGCCCTCTGCACCACCAGGATCCAGGTTAATGTATTGTTCACCCAGCAGACCAGCCGTATAGATACTGGCCGCGCTGTCCTTGGGGATACGGGCATGTTTCTGATAAATATGCATCGTTACGATGGCCTCAAGCTTGTTGTCATCATACTCGATTGCTGTGACCCGTCCTATTCGTACCCCGCCAATGCGAACCGGCGAGCGGGTTTTGAGTCCGCCGATGTTGTCAAAACTCGCCTTGACCACATATGAGTCCTTTTCTGCAAAGGAACTGATGTTGCTTACTTTCATGGCCAGCATGAAAAAGGCGGCAAGCCCTGCGGCCACAAAAACACCAACCAGTATCTCTATGGTTCTGCTTGTATGCATATCAATTGTCTCCAAACATCATGGCAGTCAGTACAAAATCAAGACCCAGCACAGCAAAAGCGGAATGCACTACGGTATGCGTCGTGGCACGACCGACTCCCTCTGTCGTGGGTACCGCATCATAACCCTGGAATACGGCTATCCACGATACAACAATACCAAAGGCAAAACTCTTGATAATCCCGTTAATAATGTCGCGGTCCAGTGACACCTTGTGCTGCATCTGGGACCAGAAGGCACCGTCATCAACACCCAGCAGGCCGACTCCGACGATATAACTTCCCAATATACCGACTGCGCTGAACATTGCAGCCAGCAGGGGCATGGAAATGACACCCGCTACAAAACGGGGAATAATAACCCGCTTGACCGGATCGACTGCCATCATTTCCATAACCGACAATTGGTCGGTGGCCTTCATTAAGCCGATTTCCGCAGTGAGTGCCGAGCCGGCCCGTCCGGAAAACAGCAATGCTGTCAGCACCGGACCCAGCTCCCGTGTTAATGACAGGGCAACCACCGGGCCCAGGGAGTCCTCGGTGCCAAAATCCACCAGGGTATTGTACATTTGCAAACCCAGCACCATCCCTACCGTTAATCCAGAGATCACGATAATCGCCGTTGACAACACACCAACGGAATAGAGCTCACGCACCAGCAGGCGGGGGTGCTTGAACAATGTGGCAAGCCCGCACATCATCTGCAACAGAAACAGGGTGGCCTTTCCCAGACGTTCAAAAATATGCTCACCGGAGCGGCCAAGATATTGCAACCAGTTCAACATCATCCGCTCCTCTCCAGCAGGTCTTCGCTATACGGCGTGGCGGGATAATGAAAAGGAACCGGCCCGTCCGGGAGGGCATTCATAAACTGTTTCACCCAGCCTGAGCTGGAATGCATAAGATCAGACGGGTCGCCCTGGCCGACCACATGCCCGTCTGAAATCATGTAAATCTCATCGGAAATATTACAGACCTCCTTCACATCATGCGAAACTATAATACTCGTCATACCAAGGCTGTCATTTAACAGGCGTATTAATTTCATAATAACCCCGACCGTTATCGGATCCTGTCCCGTAAAGGGTTCGTCATACATCATGATAGTCGGGTCGAGTGCAATGGCCCTGGCCAATGCCACTCTTCTTGCCATACCACCTGACAATTCTGTGGGTGAAAGATTACGGGCACCCCGCAAACCAACCGCCTCGAGCTTCATCAATACAAGCGTTCGTATCAGTGGTTCCGACAAGTCAGTATGCTCCCGAAGAGGAAAGGCAACATTCTCATAAACAGAAAGGTGGGTAAACAGGGCGCCGCTCTGAAACATCATCCCCATGCACTTGCGCAGCAGATACAAATCTTCATTATTCAGTGAGTGAACATCCTGACCCTGTACGATCACCTTGCCCTTGTCAGGTCGTAATTGCCCGCCGATCAGTTTTAACAGGGTTGTCTTGCCACAACCACTGGGACCCATGATAGTGGTGATTTTACCACGCTGTATTTCAATGGAAGCACCTTTGAGGATTTTTACAGATCTTCTGGCGTAATGAAGATCCTTTATTTGCACCAACACCTTGTCATGCTGGTGTTCTTCCATATTCTTCAGCATATATTTCCTGAACTAACAAAACGGTTTAGGTGATTATAGAGTGAATCATTCATGCCCGCGAGCTTAATTAAACTACCCCCGCAGCAAGTAACAGGAAATTGGGTCCTCAGAAAATCAAATACCCCCCGCAGAGTGGGTGGTATGATGAAGGCCCCATGAAGGGGACATCCGGTATCGTTTTATACTATTCAAACCCATAATTCAGCCGTAAATGAAAGCGGCTATCAACAGCCATTAAATCTTGATTAGCCACCGTAACGGCAAAGCCTCTTTGTGTCTCACCGTCCGGGGTGTTGATTTATCCGGTTTTAGTGAAATACTGAATGATTCAGGTCAACATCTCAATAATCACCTGCGCATCCTGCATTGCCTTTACCGGGGGAGGTTCGCCCTCAAATACGAGCCCCAGTTCCCCGGACTCTCCCCGCTGCGCAAGAAACTCCTGAATACAGACACGCATGCCCCGCATATCCATTGCTGATTCTGCCGGCAATATCCCCAGCCGGGCACCGGTAATCCCGCTACCCGGTCGCCAGCACCCCTTCATATCCCCGGCCGGTACCGAACCATCCGCCATATCGGTATAGACTGTGGCAAGCCGTGTTAATTCGGTGGCCAACACATCCGCTACTCCCTGCATCACTCCTGTAAGCAGTATCCCTGACAGGCGCTCACCCAGGCCCGCCTTGATTGAACGCAATTGATCAAGGACATCGGCATCCAGCCCGCCGGTATCGACTGACAGGTAGAAAAGAAAACTGTCGGCAACGTCGTCCAGCCATTGATCTACATCACCCCGGGTTACATTTCGCCATTCATGCCCTTTGATCACAACAAAATTGAAATGATGACTGTAGTAATCGAGTCGCCAGTCCTCTGGCAGGTCTTCAGGGTAATAGGTATTATTCCATGCCTCGTGCTGCCAGCCAAGCGCACCGGTTTCCAGAATATTCATAAAACTGTCTCATCTGATATCTCAACACCCCCTGTGTCATGAATGTCATTTTACCCGTTTTAATAATTTTTGATAGCAACCTTGAACACATTATATGGAAACGCCATAATGAAGTATGGCAGACATAATCCCTTTCAAAAAACCCAGACTCTCCGTGAGACATAAGGGGAAAACTCTCTGTAGTAATGGTTTTCATAAATGGATTGAAGATAAAAAAACAGGCTTTGATGTGAAAAAAGGGAAACTGATAACACAATACAAGTGTACCCGTTGTGGTAAAACCCGGGTCAAGAGTACATGAGATCATGCTTGAAGATTTTCTGATAATCATAGCCGGTTTCGCTATCCTGCTTTGGGGTGCAGACCGCTTTGTTCTGGGTGCATCAGCCATAGCCGACAATCTGGGTATCAGCCCTCTGGTTATTGGCCTGACCATCGTCGGGTTCGGAACCTCGGCACCGGAAATCCTGATATCTGCAGTTTCTTCATTTGAAGGAAATCCGGGGCTGGCCATCGGTAACGCCATTGGCTCTAACATAACCAATATCGCCATGGTTCTGGGCATCACTGCACTGTTTATCCCCTTGAGTGTAAAATCGGAAACCCTTAAACGGGAATACCCGATCATGCTGGCCGTGACCCTGGTCAGCCAGCTACTGTTGATGGATGGCCAGTTCAGCAGGCTCGATGGCGCCATCCTGATAACGGGCATGTTTATCGTCATCTATACCATCACCCTGTTGGGGCTTCGTTCCCGCAAAACAGACCCCATTGCACAGGAATATGATGAAGAAATTCCCCACGATATGAGTACAGCAAAGGCCGGCATGTGGCTTGTCGGGGGCTTGCTGCTGTTACTGCTGGGTTCAAAACTACTGGTCAATTCTGCCGTCAGTATTGCCACTGCCGCAGGCGTCAGCGACGTCATCATCGGACTGACCATTGTCGCCATCGGTACCAGCCTGCCGGAACTGGCTGCCTCGGTCGTGAGTGCATACAAGAATGAACATGACATTGCCATTGGAAACATCATTGGCTCCAATATGTTCAACCTGCTGGCCGTTCTTGGCTTGCCCGGACTAATCAAACCCGGCCCCGTACCGGCCGATATACTGGAGCGGGATTTTCCGATCATGATCGGGCTCACCTTGCTCCTGTTCGCCATAGCCTATGGTTTCAAAGGACCCGGAAGGATCAACAGGCTGGAAGGTGGCTTGCTGCTTTCAATCTTTATCGGCTACCAGGTATTAATCTATTTTTCAGGGGTAAAATCATGAATGCATCCGTATGTGGAATGTATCGTCAATGTACGGAATTGAGGCCGGCCATGTCCGTATCACGAGGAAAAACCTGTCTGAAACAGATACCCGCCTAAATCCGGAATCGCAGCGAAATTCCTGCCATCAGCAGGTATAATAACCGGAATAATCAGTTGTTGATGCCCATAATATGAAAAACCATAATTTTATTGAGCTTGGAAAGGCCGTTTTGAGGACCGAGGCTGAATCTGTCCATGATCTGATAGAACGTCTGGACAGGCCCTTTCATCATGCCTGTGAACTGATGCTGGCCTGTGAAGGCCGAATCGTTGTCATCGGGATGGGTAAGTCGGGTCATATTGGCGGCAAAATAGCCGCCACGCTGGCCAGTACAGGTAGCCCTGCTTTCTTTGTCCACCCCGGCGAGGCCAGTCATGGTGATATGGGCATGATAACCGGCAAGGATGTCGTACTGGCCCTGTCCAATTCAGGCAAAACGGCCGAAATACTGACTATCCTGCCTCTCATCAAACGCCTGGCCGTGCCATTAATAGGTATTACCGGAGACCCGCTCTCTGAACTGGCCCGGAGTGCCGAAGTCAACCTGGATGTCAGCGTGAAAAGTGAGGCCTGTCCACTGAACCTCGCGCCGACTTCGAGCACAACCGCCACCCTTGCCATGGGTGATGCCCTTGCGATCGCACTTCTGGATGCAAGGGGTTTTACCGCAGAGGATTTTGCCCTCTCTCATCCAGGTGGCGCCCTGGGACGCAGGCTGTTACTGCATGTTGAACAGATAATGCATACCGGTGATGCCGTTCCCTGTGTCAAAGAGAACGAAACACTGGGTATTGCCTTGCTGGAAATCACACGAAAGAGCCTGGGAATGACCGCAATCGTTGACGACCGGAAAAAAATTATCGGTATCTTTACAGATGGCGACCTCCGCAGAACCCTTGATCAGGGTATCGACATCCGTCGCACCCCGATCAAGGATGTAATGACATCCCGGTGCAAGGTTGCCAGTAGCGGTATGCTGGCCGCAGAAGCCTTGCAATTGATGGATCGATACAAAATTAATGCCCTGTTGGTAGAAGATGAAGAGCATATTCTGGTGGGTGCGCTGAATATGCATGACCTGTTACGTGCAGGAGTTGTCTAGAGAAATTTTTTTTAGGGAAGCTATATTTTAATGAAAGACATTCTTGAGAAAGCAAGAAAAATAAAAGTTGTCATATTCGATGTCGATGGTGTTTTGACGGATGGTTCCCTGTTTATCGGCGATGATGGCCAGGAATACAAGGCCTTCAATTCGCAAGATGGCCATGGCATAAAAATGTTGCAGAAAAGCGGTGTTGCCGTTGCCATCATCACAGGTCGAACTTCAGAGGTTGTCAAACATCGAATGCGTGACCTTGGCATCAAATATCTGTATCAGGGACAATCCGATAAAAATACAGCATTCATGGATTTACTTGCAACATTGGGACTGGCACCGGGTGAATGCGCCTATGTCGGCGATGATGTTGTTGACCTGCCTGTCATGACCCGGGTTGGACTGGCCATTGCCGTTCTGGACTCTCATCCCATGGTACTAAAACATGCACACTGGATTACAACCCGCGGAGGTGGCAAGGGTGCTGGCAGGGATGTTTGTGAAATGATCATGCAAGCCCAGGGCAACCTGGAAACTGAACTGGAAAGCTACCTGCACAACCCTGTATAGAATATGAATAGAATACGCACTATTCTCCTGCTCGCGCTGATCAGCCTGATTGTGCCACTGAGTTTTCAATTGACTGAAAAAATCTCGGACAAACCCTCGGCTGAATTGATAAAAAAGAGAAAAGCGAAGATTGATTACAGCATTAACAATTTTACCCTGATATCGATGAACAAACAGGGTAATACACAGTATCACCTGAGCGCAGAGTCCATGGTACACTTCATGGAAAGCGATGAAACTCACCTGGTTGAGCCCAGGGTCACCCTGAATAATCAAGCTGAAGGAAACTGGATTATCCAGGCCAAAAGCGGAACCGTATCGTCCAATGGTAAAAATGTCCTGTTACAGGGCAAGGTGAAAATACAGCACAGCACGGCAAAAAAACAAACCCCGGTCACCATCACTACAGAGACATTACACATCAGTACAGAGAACAATACCGTGAGTACAAAAGACAATATAAAACTCGAAGGCAATGGCCTGACACTCAAGGCAAAGGGAATGTTGACAAAGCTGGATCAGGAGACTATCCAGTTATTGGCAAAAGTCAGGGGGACCTATGCCCCGTCACACTAGTTTTTTCACGGTACTGGCCGTTTTTTTTACCGGGATGGCAATCTGTACGAATTCCCTGGCATTAAATACCGATCGAAAACAGCCGTTAAAGGTAGAAGCCGACAAGGCCAGTATTCATAAAAAAACCGGCACAAGCACCTACACAGGACATGTGCTGGTCAGGCAGGGGTCAATGCGAATCCAGGCGAGAAAACTCACTGTTTATACCCGCCAGGGCAAGCTTGAAAAAATGGTTGCCCGGGGTCGTCCTGCAAGCTTTGAACAACGCCCGGAAAACAGATCTGGAAATATCAAGGCCACGGCAAAAAAAATGACCTTTCATGCAGATCGTAATATTATCGTTTTCGAAAACGAGGCAAGACTCCAGCAGGATTTGAATACATTTACCAGCAAACGAATAGTCTATAATGTTAATACCGATACCGTCGATGCAGGGGAAAAGAATGGTGGTAACAGGGTAACCATCACCATTCAACCCAAATCCAGACAGCAGAACCGGACACCTGTAAAGCCACTGCAATGAGTATTCTTCGCGCCGAAAACCTTTTAAAAAGGTACAAGTCCCGCACCATCGTTAACAACGTCAGTTTAAGCATCAAGACAGGCGAAGTGGTTGGCCTGCTCGGGCCTAATGGTGCCGGGAAAACAACTTCATTTTACATGATTGTTGGCCTGATAAAATGTGATAAAGGTAGAATTATTCTTGATAATCAAGATATTACAAGAATTCCCATGCATGCCAGGGCACAGGCAGGAATAGGCTATCTCCCCCAGGAGGCCTCTATTTTTCGCAAGCTCAGCGTGGCTGAAAACATCATGGCCATCCTGGAAACACGCAAGGACCTCTCACCCCAGAAAAGAGAGGCCGAACTGGAAAACCTGCTGCATGACCTGCACATAGGCCATATCAGTGATAATGAGGGTATCAGCCTTTCAGGAGGCGAGCGACGGCGGGCTGAGATCGCCCGTGCATTGGCGACCAACCCGGACTTTATGCTTTTTGATGAACCCTTTGCCGGTGTTGACCCGATCTCGGTCGTGGATATCCAGCAGATAATCCAGCATTTACGCCAGCGTAACATTGGCATCCTGATAACCGACCATAATGTCAGGGAAACCCTGGGAATCTGTTCATCTGCATATATATTAAGTGAAGGGCAGGTCATCGCTGAAGGTGTGCCGGAGTCCATCCTTGATAATCAACAGGTTAGGGAGGTCTATCTGGGGCATGATTTTTCTCTGTAACTCGCCTGGACAGTTTTTTAAATTTTCACTCATTCCCACTGTACTGGCACAGATAATGCAGTAGAATATAACTACAGGGTGTTAATCAATGTTGATCCCCGATTAGAATTAATTTGAATATGAAACAATCACTTTATCTTGGTCATGAGCAACGTCTGCACATGACCCCCCAGCTGCAACAGGCAATCAAACTGTTACAGCTTTCAACTGTTGACCTGCAACTGGAAATTCAGAACGTACTGGAATCCAACTTCATGCTGGAGGTGGCCGAAGAGGAAAATGACGGGGCCACTGCAAAAGAAAAAGACAGCCCACAATCAGAATCAGAAACTGATGCAACTGATAGCAATCAGCCCGCAACGGAAACCTCGGAACTCGCCAGTAAAAATGAAATACCTGATGACCTCCCCACAGACAGCAACTGGGAGGATGTGTATGATGGATCAACTTCGTATTCACAGCCAGCCAGCAATAACCAGCAAGAACAATGGGAGAATGCAGACCAGGCAGGTGAAAGTCTGCAGCAGCACCTTACCTGGCAAATGCAATTAACCCCATTCTCGGATACAGACAGGGCCATTGCCATGTCTCTCATCGATGCAATCGATGAGGACGGCTATCTCCATACACCTATTGAAGAAATACACCAGAGTCTGAACCCGGATTTGATTGATGCAGATAACGGAATTGAACTCGATGAAGTCGAGGCTGTACTACACCGGATTCAGCAATTTGACCCACTGGGAGTTGGTGCACGTGACCTGGGTGAATGCCTGCTGGTTCAATTGCGCCACTACCCGAAAGATACGCCCTGTCTGAAACTTGCAATTGACCTGATCCAGAACCATCTGGGTACCCTTGGAAACAGGGACTTCAACAAGATTATCCGGCATATGCATATCAGTCAGGATGAATTGACACAGGTCGTCCAGTTTATTCAAACCCTGAACCCGAAACCCGGTTCAGACATAACCCCGGCAGCGCCGCAATACATCGTCCCCGATGTATTGGTAAAAAAATACAAAGGCAAGTGGACGGTTGAACTCAACCCCGACACCATGCCAAAAATCAGGGTCAACCAGCACTATGCAAGCCTGATCCGACGCTCTGATAGCAGTGATGAAGCAAATTCCATGAGGGATCACTTGCAGGAAGCACGCTGGTTTATGAAAAGCCTGCTGAGCCGAAATGAAACGCTGCTGAAAGTTGCCACCTGTATCGTTGAAAGACAGCGCGGATTCCTCGAGTATGGCGATGAAGCCATGAAACCACTGGTCTTGAGAGATATTGCAGAGGCTGTCGAAATGCACGAGTCAACGATATCCCGGGTAACAACACAGAAATACATGCATACACCTAATGGAATATTCGAATTCAAATATTTCTTTTCCAGCCACGTCAGCACCACCGAGGGTGGCGTATGTTCGGCAACGGCTATCCGCGCAATCATCAAAAAACTGATTGGTGCCGAAAATCAGGCAAAACCACTCAGTGACAGCAAAATTGCTGACTTGTTAATCAAGCAGGGAATCAAGGTGGCGCGTCGAACGGTAACCAAGTACCGTGAAGCCATGCAGATTTCTTCGTCCAATGAACGCAAGCGTTTGGCATAAATCAACTTTAATCCAAGGAGTAAAAAATGCAGATCAACATAACCGGTCATCACGTGGACATCACTCCATCACTGCGTAAATATGTTGAAACCAAACTTGAAAAACTGGAACGTCATTTCGAGAATGTTGTTGATGTTCAGGTCATACTGAGTGTTGAAAAACTTCGCCAGAAAGCCGAGGCAACTGTCCATATCAGTGGAAGTAACCTGTTTGCTGATGATACCCAGGAAGATATGTATGCCGCTATAGATGGTCTGATCGACAAGCTCGACAGACAGGTTAAGAAACACAAAGAAAAACTTACTGACCACCACCGACGTTAACAACATTATAGCCGACGATTATGAAAATAACTGACCTAATCAGCCTGGAAAGAATCAGGTGCAATGCCAGTGTCAAGAGCAAAAAAAAGGCACTGGAATTATTAAGCACATTACTGGCACCCGATGCTTCCAATGCAAGTAACGAGGAAATATTCGAAAGCCTGATCAACCGCGAACGGCTGGGCAGCACGGGGTTGGGCCATGGGGTAGCACTACCCCATGCCCGCCTGCAGGGACAGGATACTGCAATTGGAGCATTTGTGAAGCTTGAACAGCCTGTGGACTTCGATGCCATAGATCGCCAGCCCACCGATCTTCTGTTTACGCTACTTGTACCTGACCACTTCACCGATGAACACCTGGATATACTTGCACAACTGGCTAAAATGTTCAGTGAAGAAAGTTTCTGTGACAAGCTCAGAAAAAGCAGTACAGACGAACAATTAGAACAGTTACTTAAAAGTTATGAGACCGGCTCTGCGGTATGAATGATACAACTGTTAATCAGATTGTAAAAAAGCTTCATAAACGTCTGGGGCTTGAGTGCAAGGCTGGTGAACAAGGTGATCAGCGCACCATTAAATCTTCCATATTATTAAAAGACCATCCCATTACACTGGTCGGGCAACTGAATTTTATCCGCCCGAACCGGATCCAGATAGTAGGCAAGACAGAGATAGACTACCTGGACAATCTTGGGAAAAATTCCCGCTCCGATGCATTGACAAAACTCTATTCAGAAGACCTGACTGTTATGATTATCATTGCGGATGGCGAGAGCGTACCCCATGATTTTCTCCTATTATCGGATCAGTACCATATACCCCTCTACACAACCATGACAACGAGCCAGGAAGTAACCAACCATTTCCAGTATCTGCTAGGCAGCGTTCTTGCCGATTCAATCGTTATTCATGGGGTTTTCATGGAAGTAATGGGTAGCGGAATCCTGTTGACCGGCGAAAGTGGCATCGGTAAAAGTGAGCTGGCACTTGATTTGATCAGCAGGGGACACAGGCTGATTGCAGATGATGCCCCCGAGTTTTCACGGATCGCTCCCGATATCATCAATGGCGCTTGCCCTCCTCTGCTGCGCGAATTTCTGGAAGTACGCGGTTTGGGGATACTGAACATCAGGTCAATTTTTGGAGATAGCGCAGTCAAGCCCAGTAAATACCTGCGCCTGATAATATCACTTGAGAATCTGACAGATGAACAACTCCATAATGTAGACCGGCTGCGCGGCTCCAGGCGCGACCGCAGGGTGCTCAATGTCTGTATACCGGAAATAACCTTGCCCGTTGCCCCCGGGCGCAATCTTTCCATTGCAGTGGAAACTGCAGTGCGTAACCACATATTGCTGCAAAAAGGTTATGATGCTGCCGAAGATTTTATACAACGCCAGAATCGTCTGGTACAAAAAAGCCTGGTATGAATCTGATAATCATAAGCGGTTTATCCGGATCTGGTAAAAGTATTGCGCTCAATACACTCGAAGACCTCAATTATTATTGTATCGACAACATGCCCATCGGTATGCTGTCGTCCCTTGTAGACCAGCTATTATCTGACTGGGGCAAGAACCATAGTCATGTGGCCGTCGGCATAGATTCTCGCAACAGTCATCAGGACCTGGAACACTTCCCTGACTTGCTGAAAAACCTCACCCAGGCAAACCTGAATGTTGAAATAATCTACCTTGAGGCAGATGACACCACCTTGCTGAAACGCTTCAGTGAAACCAGGCGCAAGCATCCCTTGACCGGTGAAGACAGATCCCTCTCCGATGCCATCAAGATGGAAAGGGAACTGCTCTACCCGATTGCAGTTGAAACCGACCTTCTGATCGACACAACACACACCAATATTTATCAGCTGCGAGAACTGGTGCGTAATCGTGTCATCAATGAGGCACCCGGCTCGATGTCTATCCTGTTTCAGTCCTTTGGTTTCAAGCATGGCATACCAAGTGATGCCGACTTTATTTTTGATACACGCTGTCTGCCAAACCCTCATTGGGAAGCCTCATTAAGGCCTTACACGGGAAAGGACGAAGCAGTAATACGGTATCTTGAACAACAACCCTGGGTCGGGGAGATGAAACAACATATCATGGACTTTCTGGATATCTGGATACCCCGATTCGAAAAAGAAAACCGCACTTACATGACAATTGCCATTGGCTGTACCGGCGGTCAACACCGCTCTGTTTACATGGCCGAGACCCTGCACACGTACTTTAAAAATCAACGTAAAAATGTCATGGTTCGACACCGGGAGCTGTCATGAGCGTTGGTCTGCTGATCATTACCCATAACAGGATCGGTGAACAATTACTGGAAACAGCAACAGTTATGCTGGAAACCAGCCCGCTTGAATGTACTGCCCTTGACATACATTCTGACTGCGACCTTGATTATTCACTTCAACAGGCCAGGTTGGCAAAAAGCAAACTTGACAGTGGTGATGGCGTACTGGTTCTGGCCGATATGTATGGATCAACTCCCAGCAATATTGCCAACAAACTGGCTACTGATAACAGTGTTATCGTTATCACGGGTATTAATCTTCCGATGCTGGTACGTGTTTTAAACTACCCTCGCCTGAACCTTGAGCAACTGGCAGAAAAAGCACGCTCCGGGGGCAGTGACGGAATTATGGTTTGCCGGGAACAATGCTAGAAAAACAGGTAAAAATAATTAATAAACTGGGGCTTCATGCACGTGCAGCCGCAAAGTTTGTCACCCTGGCATCAAAATTTGATTGCGATGTTTTTCTTCAAAAGGACGCCCGGAAAATAAACGGGAAAAGTATCATGGGAGTTATGATGCTTGCCGCCTCACAAGGCACGGAATTAACATTGAGTACTTCGGGAAATGATGAAGGCAAGGCAGCCGAGGAACTGAATACCCTCATTGAGGATCGATTCGGAGAAAATGAATAACCAACCGGGATAATCCATGACTCTCTCCATTAAAGGCATTGCTGCATCACGAGGTATTGCCATAGGACATGCCTACAAGCTCGAACGGGGACGGCCCGAGGTGGCTGAAGCCTGTATTCACAAGAATGACATCAATAATGAAATACTGCGCCTGAAACTGGCGCTTGAGAAAGAAAAAAAACAGCTCAGGAATATCCGCAATAAAATACCTGCCGCAACCCCTTCTAACATCGCCGAATTTATTGATACACATCTACTCATGCTGAATGACTCGGCCTTGTCAGAAGCACCAATCAGGATAATCAAGGAAAACTGTTGCACTGCTGAATGGGCTCTAAAACTTCAACTTGATGCATTAGTCAGTATTTTTGATGAGATGGATGATCAGTATCTAAAGACACGGCGGGATGATGTTATCCATGTCGTCAGCCGGATCCTGCGACTACTCACAGGAGAAGAAGCCTCGGTATACGATGATACCGGGATACTCAACAATAAAATAATTATTGCCGACGACCTTACACCCGCAGACATTGTGCTGATGCAGCATCACGGTGTAATCGGATTTATAACGGAATCCGGAGGTCCCCTCTCTCATGCAGCCATCATTTCACGAAGCCTTAAACTCCCGGCCATTGTCGGCGTTCATCAGGCAAAAAAATATCTTATTAATAACGATCACATTATCATCGATGGAGAAAGTGGCACCGTACTGATTGCCCCCGACATAAACACTGAGATTTTTTATCGGCACGAACAGAAGAGATTACAGCAATATTATGCGTCATTAAGTTCACTGAAAAAAGAACCGGCTGTTTCACTGGATAATATCAATATCCACTTGTTTGCCAATGCTGAATTAACCGAGGACATGAACAGTGTAAATGAGAACAATGTAGATGGTATCGGTTTATACCGGACTGAATTCCTGTTCATGAACAGGGAGAATACACCAGACGAAGAAGAACAATACCAGGCATTGCTGAACATCATTACCGCCATGAACGGAAAACCTGTAACAATACGAACACTCGACCTGGGTGCGGACAAACCACTTAAAAGTATTCAATATGGTGAAAACCCTGCTAATCCGGCCCTGGGATTACGTGCAATACGACTTTGCCTCAGTACCCCGGATCTGTTTCGTCCCCAGCTACGTGCCATCCTGCGTGCATCTGCCAAAGGCAATGTTCGAATTATGATCCCCATGCTTTCCAATATTCAGGAAGTATCCCAGGTATTCGAAATTATAAAAGATATAAAACAGGAACTCAGTCAGGAAGGGCTTGATTATGATGACAGAATACCCGTTGGCGGCATGATAGAGGTTCCGGCCGCAGCGATTTCAGCTTACCTTTTTGCAAAACATCTCGACTTTCTTTCAATCGGCACCAATGACCTTATACAATATACACTGGCAATTGACCGAATAGATGAAGAAGTTAATTACCTCTACAGTCCATGCCACCCCTCTGTCCTGAGGCTGATACACCAGGTCATCAAGGCGGGTAATCGCGCAGGCATACCCGTGGCCATGTGTGGCGAAATGGCCGGTGACCCCATATATACACGGCTGCTGCTTGGCCTGGGTCTGCGAGAGTTCAGCATGCAAATCAACACGGTTCAGGAAGTAAAAAATATTGTCAATAACTCCCTGGTACACAGACTTGTCAGGCCAGCCCGATCAATACTGATGTGCGACCATGCCGAAGATGCCCTGGAAAAAATAAAAAATCTGAACAATCAAATCCACCTGCAATAATGACAATACTGTTACTACATCATCCCTGAATCAATTGCACACCGGCAAACTGATTACCACTACCACGCCAACATATTTTACCCCAGAGATAGACCTGCCCGACTTTTATCGTTAAACTTTCTCCAGGAGTCTGTCGGATTCAGGATGATTCTACTGCGGCGGCGGGAAATCGACCCGTTTTCCCACTCGCCTTGCTACGAATACCTGAACCCGACAGACTCCTGGACCATAAATTTTTCTCCTCCAGGAAACCGGATATGAATGACTCTGCCCAAAATCAGCACTCCACAGAGAAACGCCTGGACTCTCTCCGTGATGCATTGAAAAAAGGCAAGGACCAGCATATCTGGGCCATGCTGTCCGAATTACACCCTGCTGAAATAGCACACATCATTGAGTCCATGCCCTCTGCTGAACGCCAGCTTGTATGGGGCATGGTCGACCTGGAGGATGAAGGTGAAATACTCCTGCAGGTAAATGATGAGGTTCGTGCCGGCCTGATAAAGGGAATGGGCAATGATGAACTGATTGCCGCTACTGAAGGCATGGATATGGATGACCTGGCGGATCTGTTAAATGATCTGCCCGACAGGGTCATCAAGGAAGTCCTGCATTCAATGGACAAGCAGGATCGACAACGACTGGAATCTGTACTGCTCTACCCGGAAGACAGCGCGGGCGGCATGATGAACACCGACACTACTACTGTCCGGACAGATGTAACACTCGATGTCGTATTGCGTTATTTACGCCTTCGCGGTCACTTGCCCGACCTGACCGATAATCTGATAGTAGTAGACCGTTTTGATATTTTTCGCGGAACCCTGCCCTTGTCAAAACTGATTACCAGTGACCCCGGGCTGACCGTTGCCGAGGTCATGGATACAGACATTGAGCCAATTAATGCAGACACGCCTGCACATGAGGTTGCACACCTGTTTGAAAAGCGTGACCTGATATCTGCACCTGTGATAAGCGAAAATAATCAGGTGCTCGGACGTATCACGATAGACGATGTCGTTGATGTTATACGTGATGAAGCCGATCACTCCATTATGAGCATGGCGGGCCTCGATGAAGAAGATGATATGTTTGCACCTGTCTTTTCCAGCATCAGAAGCCGGGCAGTGTGGCTGGGCATTAATCTTGTTACCGCCTTCCTGGCAGCCTGGGTTATCGGATTATTTGAGGGGACAATTGAAAAAGTGGTGGCACTGGCTGTACTGATGCCGATTGCGGCGAGTATGGGAGGCGTTGCCGGCACACAGACACTAACCCTGGTTATCCGGGGAATGGCCCTCGGGCATATCGGCAAGTCCAATGCCAGTTGGCTGCTGTACAAGGAGGCAGCGGTTGGCAGCCTGAACGGTATATTATGGGCGATCGTCGTCGCCAGCATTGCCTACCTCTGGTTTCATGACATTATGATAGGTGTATTTATAGCGGCAGCCATGTTGATCAATCTTATTTTTGCGGCCTTGGCCGGCTTCAGCATCCCTTTTGTTTTACGAAAAATGGGCATAGATCCGGCACTGGCAGGCAACGTAATCCTGACAACTGTAACCGATGTGATTGGTTATATTGCCTTTCTGGGGCTTGCCTCACTTTATTTTACATAACCCGCGCCTCTCACCAATACAACGGGAACTGGCCTGCCCGGATAAAACGTCAGGCACGGTTTTGTACACCAATGTGCAGGTACGGCCAAAGGGCCATATCTTGATAATAATATTATGTCGGCCTGCTAGCCCGCATTTCTCACCACCGTTCGTAGCGAGACGGTTCAAGGGTGTGGCATGATTGACTTTCACGACCGGGGGCCGCGCAGGCATGGTCGACATTATGTTGAGCAGACCGACCAAGTGAAAATCAAGCAGGGCGTGCCATTGGGCCGTCGCAGTAGAATGGTGGTGAGAAATGCGGGCTAATCACCCGCCAATGTCATCTGTTCAATCAGCACTGAACCGGTGTGTATGTACCCACGCATATCAACATCATTAGCAATATGCACTACTTGCCGGAATATTTCGGAGAGATTTCCCGCAATGGTAATTTCCTCCACCGGGTACTGTATTTCACCATTTTCAACCCAGAACCCGGCCGCACCACGTGAATAGTCCCCGGTGACAATATTGATGCCCTGCCCCATCAGCTCGGTAACAAGCAACCCCCTGTCCATTTCACGAATCAGTCCATGCAGATCAAAATCACTACTCCCGACCTGCAGATTATGAATGCCCCCTGCATTGCCCGTGGTTTCCATGCCTAATTTTCTCGCGGAATAACTGCTCAGTACATAACCCTGAAGGACACCGCTGTCAATCAGTGCCCTCTCCCGGGTCGTCACGCCCTCATTATCATATGACGCACTCCCCAGGGCCTTCATGATGTGAGGCCTTTCAATTATCTCCATAAAATCCGGAAAGATTTTTTTACCCAGTTGATCAAGCAAAAAACTCGACTTGCGATAAAGATTTCCTCCTGATAACGCAGAAATTAAATGCTGGAACAGACCGGTGGCCACATCTGCCTGGAATATGACCGGTACCTGAGCCGTTTTCAACTTCCTGGCATCCAGTCTTTGCAGGGTTCTTTCGGCGGCCTTTCTGCCAACGGCCCTGACATCCTCCATATCATTGGCGTCCCTTGCCTGGGTATACCAGTAATCCCGTTGCATTCCGGCCCGATCATTGGCAATCACACTGCAACTGATGCTGTGTCGGGTTGCAGCATATCCGGCCAGAAAACCATGTGTGTTTCCATATACATTCAGACCGGTTCGTGTCGAAACGGTTGCCCCTTCCGAATTGCTGATTCTCTTGTCCCGGCGGGCCTCATTCTCACATTCCCTGGCAAGGTCTATGGCCTTTTCTGCTGGCAGGTTCCACGGATGACAAAGATCCAGGTCAATGATCCCGGTGGCCAGCCGGTCCTTATCGGCAAGACCCGCACAAGGGTCTTCACCACCATGTCTTGCTATGGCACAGGCCGCCTTCACGGTATCCTCGATTGCCGTGTTACTCCAGTCGGAGGTACTGGCCGACCCTTTTCGATGCCCGAGATAAACGGTAACGCCCATGCTGCGATCCCGGTTATATTCAAGTGTCTCAACTTCCCCGAGGCGCGCAGTTACATTCAACCCGGCAGAAAAACCCGTTCCTGCCTCTGCCGTTGTGGCCCCGTTCTTTTGAGCCAGTTCCAGCGTGGTTGAAACCAGTTTCTCCAGATCTTTTTGTTCCGGGTAATCCGGGCCCAGATTTATTGACATGTTATACTCCCAGATGAATCCATTGTCAGACAACACATTGTAGCGTGATGACCGAAGCCGATAATAATAACACCCGGACTGAAACCAGCAAGTCACAAAAAAAACGTGACGCACTCGCCTTGCAGGAACTGGGTGAAAGACTGACGGAACTACCTGAAGACGCCCTCAGGAAACTGCCCCTGCCAGACCCGTTGCTGGATGCCATCCTGGCGGCAAAAAAAATACAGCGCCACGGCGGCCGAAAACGACAGATGCAGTACATTGGTAAAATCATGCGCAGTATTGATCCCGAACCTGTTGAGCAGGCATTAAAAAACGGTGCTCTCAAGCGAAAGCGTGACACCAGCCATTTTCATCAGATTGAACAATGGCGTGATGCCCTTATTGAAAACCCGGCAACCACCCTGGATGAGCTGATCAGCAAATACCCTGATCTGGATATTCAACATGTGCGTCAGCTTGTCCGCAATGCACAATTTGAGGCAAACAAACAAAAGCCGGCCCGGTCTTCGCGTGCATTGTTTCAATACCTCAGAGAACTGGCTCAGCATTGACGAAAAATACGATTAAATCCCGGTTCCACCAACGGTAATACCATCGATGCGCATGGTGGGCTGGCCGACACCAACCGGAACATTTTGCCCTTCCTTGCCACAGGTTCCGACGCCATCATCCAGCTTGAGGTCGTTACCAACCATACTGACACGGGTCATGACATCCGGACCATTGCCGATCAGGGTTGCCCCCTTGACCGGACGGGTTACCTTGCCATTTTCAATCAGGTAGGCCTCGCTGGTAGAAAACACAAACTTGCCCGAAGTAATATCCACCTGTCCACCGGCAAAATTAACAGCGTAAAGTCCATTTTCCACGGAGGCTATAATCTCGCCTGGATCATACTGGCCAGCCAGCATATAGGTGTTGGTCATTCGCGGCATGGGAAGATGTGAAAAAGACTCCCGGCGTCCATTGCCGGTACTGGCCACACCCGTCAGCTTTGCATTCAGCCTGTCCTGCATATAACCCTTCAGTATTCCTTTTTCGATAAGAACCGTTTGTTGTGTCCGGGTACCTTCATCGTCAATATTCAATGAACCCCGTCTCTCTTTCAGGGTTCCATCGTCGATAACTGTACAATGTTCTGATGCAACCTTTTCGCCGATCCTGCCTGAAAAGGCAGAACTGCCCTTGCGGTTGAAATCACCTTCAAGTCCATGACCCACGGCCTCGTGCAACAACACCCCCGGCCACCCCGGCCCCAGTACAATGTTCATATTACCCGCCGGTGCATCAACTGCTTCAAGATTCAACAGCGCCTGGCTGACCGCCTTGCGCGCATAATCCAGGCCGGCATTATTTTCAATAAAATGTTCATAGGTAAAACGACCGCCTCCACCGGCGCTTCCCTGCTCGCGCCGGCCTTTATCTTCCACAATCACACTGACATTCATTCGCACCAGGGGACGGATATCGGCAGCAAGCGAGCCATCACTATTCGCCACCAGTATTATTTCATGAAGGCCTGACAGGCTGACAACGACTTGCTGTATGCGTTTGTCAATCCGCCGTGCCTCGGCATCGGCATCTTTAAGTATCTGTAGCTTTGACTCGGTAGACAGCGCCTCTATAGGGTCAGACAATCTATACAGATCATGCCCGGACGATGCCTTCCAGGCCTGCATCTTCCCCTGCTGACCACCCCGGGCTATGGCGCGGGCTGCCTTCGATGCCTGCATCAGGGCGGGTAAAACTATCTCGTCAGAATAGGCAAACCCCGTTTTTTCCCCACTAATGGCCCGAATACCAACACCCTGATCAATGCTGTAATTTCCTTCCTTGATAATACCGTCTTCCATTACCCATGTTTCGTGCCGCTGCAACTGAAAATAGACATCGGCATCATCAATTGAACTGCCCAGGGTGTTATCAAGAACCCTGTTAAGATCATCGTCTGCCATGCCGGCAGGCACCAGTATTCTTTGTCTTGCTATATCGAGCAACTCGGTCATTATCTTGCCTTTATGAAAAATATTGCCAATATGTTAATAATGCGGAGGGGATATTAATTAGCTGGATACATCAACTCTGCAATACAGCCGCCTGTGATTAACAGCAGGAAATGTTTTTCGCACACTGGCGACGCGTTCACCGTCGATGTCGGCCTTAACGACACCGGCCGCCTTGGACAAACGATTAAGAACGATACCCCATGGGTCGATTATCATACTGTCACCATGTGTTTCACGGCCATTGGCATGGTAACCGCCTTGTGCCGCCGCTATAACATAACATTGGTTTTCTATCGCCCGCGCACGTAACAATGCCTCCCAGTGGGCTCTGCCCGTTATCGCGGTAAAAGCGGACGGTATTGCCAGTATTTCCATGCCCTTGTCAATCAGGTCACGAAACATCTCGGGGAAGCGGAGGTCGTAACAGATTGCCAGTCCCAGTTTGCCGAAGGGTGTATCAACAACCACGGTCTCGTCACCGGATTCAATTGTCTCGGACTCGATATAACACTCGTCACTACCCGGAAGATTTACGTCAAACAGGTGAATTTTATCATATCGTGCGACCTGTTCCCCCTGGTCATTGAATAACAGGCAGGCAGCACGGATACGGTTTTTATCCGATGACTTCATCGGAATCGTACCACCTACAAGCCATATGGAATGTTTTTTGGCCTGTTGTGACAAAAAGTCCTGCAACAATCCGCCATCTGGCCCTTCACCTATAGCAACCTTGTCCGTCTCCTTGTGCCCCATGAGCGCAAAGTTTTCCGGCAGGACAACAAGAGCGGCCCCCTCACTCGCGGCATGGCTGATCAGCCTTTCTGCTTCCAGCAAGTTGGCATTAACAATCGGGCCCGATGCCATTTGAACAGCCACAACTACAGTCATTTTTTATTTTTCCCCACTCTTTTGCAGTACAAGCGTTATCTTCTCATGGCTTGATTGACCTGACCGGGTACGGATTCTTTTCGATGGCATTCCCAACGAGACCAGCCAGTCCCTTAATTCATTGGCCCACAATACACCATCCTCACCGCCGGGATACTGGATGGTCAGGGTTGAACGCTGGTCACTGTTCATTTCCCTGATCACACTGGCCAGCGGGGTCATTTTAACCAGTGATGCACCGGAACGTGGGTGCAACCATTGCTCGGCACTGATCTCCCATAAATCCGTTTGTGTCCACGCAACCGATGGCATCAATAACAACAGTACCTGTATAAATACAAGAAATGGCCCGACAGGGGCCGGCACTTTATTGTGTCTTGACATCATAACCATATATCCCAGCATATCATATCAACGACTATAAAATCATGTGTCACATGCAAGGCGGCTGGTTTGATGAGGCCCCTGGAAGGGCCGTTACGACTCTTTTTATACTATTCAAACCCATAATTCAGCCGAAAATGAAAGCGAATAGTAAGAGCCATTAAATATTATTAGCCGCAAATACTTGCAAATATTATATTTCCTAAAACCTTGTTTAGCTACGTATGAACGCAAATAATCATTATCAATATTTGCGAGTATTTGCGTTGCCTGCATGGATGCAGGTAAGGGGCGTAAGCAGGACGCGGAAGCTTCCATTTGCGGCTATCTCTTTG
>DRJK01000025.1 GCA_011052215.1 Gammaproteobacteria bacterium | reverse complement strand
CTGTCGCCGGAAAACGGTTTTAATTCCATGTCAGACTCCAACCCGCAACAACACTTTGAGACTATTGCCAATAAACTGGGTACACGTGGACTGGCCTATTTACATGTACTCGAAGGTAACATGCTGACCCGTCAACGTGATGTCGACTACCGTACAATACGCGACTGTTTTAATGGTATCTACATAGCAAACAATGGCTATGACAAGGCACGCGCTCAAGCCGCTCTGGCCAATGATGATTGTGATCTGGTGGCCTTTGGTGTGCCCTTTCTGGCCAATCCGGATCTGGTAGAGCGACTGAAAACAGATATACCGCTTAACACACCCGACCAGGATACCTTCTACGGAGGTGATAAAAAAGGTTATATAGATTACCCGTTTAGCAAAAAACAGGATGTGAAATTTTAATACAATCTGCGGAATCACTAATTTGTTGTGCTATTCCCCCCGATACCGATGAATGTGAATATATCAAGAAATCAAGATGAGCAATAAACCCAGAAAAAAAAGGAAAAGATCCGGGAGTACTGCAAAAAAATTACGCCCGATTACAATCAATCAGTCTGCTACCCTGGATCATGCTATACAAAAACATGCTCAAGGTGACATTCAGGCAGCTGAGGTCGGTTACAGAACTATCATAAAAAGCAAGGTGCCTCTACCAGCTGCTTATTCCAATCTTGCCATTATCTGTCAACAAAAAGGGGATCTGGCTGAGGCAATAACATTATACAAGCATGCATTGACCATCCAGCCAGACTATGCAGATGCGCATAACAACATGGGTATCGTCTTGCAGAATCAAGGTAAACTCGATATGGCCTTGAACAGCATTAGAAAAGCATTGGCGTTAAACCCAAACTATACCGAGGCGCATAACAATCTGGGTTCTGTATTACAGGAACAAGGTAAATATGATGAGGCGATCGCAAGTTTTGGCAAAGCATTGGAGATAAGACCGGATTATGTAGCCGCCCACGTCAATATGGGTGTTGCCTTATATGCAAAGGGCAAACTTGATGAAGCTGAAACAAGTATCAGGAATGCGTTAACCATCCACCCTGATTACGCGGAGGCCTATAATTGTCTGGGTGATATACTACAGGAGAAGAACAGACTTGAGGAATCTATATCAGCCTATAACAAGGCCTTGTTAAACAACCCTTGTCTGGCAGAGGCACATAATAATATGGGCAGTGCCTTACTTAAGCAAGGTAGATTAGAGGAGGCTCATGCAAGTATCAATAAAGCACTGTCTATAAACCCTGATTATGCAGATGCATTTAATAACCTGGGTAGCATATTACTAAAACAAGGCAAGATTGAAGCCGCTGTTTCAAGTTACAGTAAGGCATTGTCCATTAACCCGGATCATATTGCAGCACTCACAAACTTTTCTGAAGCCCTGTATGGTTTTGTATTACCAAACATATCAGACGAAACAAGAAAACTCGTTATTCGCTGTCTTGAGCACCCGCAAATTTCAAGTTTTAGCGTTAGCTCGACCAGTCATCACATTATTCTCCATGACATAAGTCAATATTTTCAGTTAGAAATTCCTGTAAATATAAATGAAATAGCAAATAAAACAGAAGGTATTTTAATTGCACACCTTATGAATGAGTTGATTGCAGACACGCGACTTGAGCAATTTCTGGTATTAATTCGACAAAAATTACTTGAAGACTATATTGTCACAGGAGGGGTTTCCTCGGGAGACAATATCTGTATTAATTTTGTGAGAGCGTTGGCGCACCAGTGTTTCCTGAATGAATATATATGGCAGGTGAGTGAAAAAGAATACCAATCCTTGCAACTATTGGAAGAATCAATAGTCAACACCATAAATAATAATGGCATCCCTTCTAATTTTGATTTATACCTTCTTGCATCTTATCAAGACCTTTATCTAAATAAAATAATTCGCCAATGGTGTATCAAGGCTTTCCATAATTTAGACCAGAAACTGAAAACATCCCTTTCCTTCCTGGTGTTTAATACTGTGCAAGAAACAGAACTCTCTAAAAAAATCCAGCCATTAACATCGGTAGATGATGAGATTTCAGTAGCCGTTCAGTCACAGTATGAAGCCAGCCCATATCCTCGATGGACAAGTCTTACAACGGGTCAGCCAAAACCATTTCTTCAGCAGATTTTAAATGAGATTTCACCATACAAACCAGAACTTGAACCCGAAACTGATTCGCCCAATATTCTTATTGCAGGATGTGGTACCGGACGACAACCCATAACGACTGCCCTGAGTCTCAGGTCATCAAACATTCTGGCTATAGACCTGAGCAGATCAAGTATTGCGTATGCACAGAGAAAATCACTGGAAATGGATATCAGGAACATCAAATTTGGATTGGCAGATATATTAAAACTGGTTGAATTAAATCAACGATTTGATGTTGTCGAATGTAGTGGAGTATTACATCACATGAAAAATCCCGAAGCTGGATTAAGAGTACTGGTTGAAGTACTGAAACCAGGCGGATTTATTAAGCTCGCTTTATACAGCGAACTGGCGCGTCAGTATATTGTCAGACTTCGGGAATTGATAGCTGACAAGGGTTTTCAATCTGACCTGCAAGGTATCCAGTCTTTAAGACATTTCATAAGAGAAACAGAACACCCTGATGTGGCTGCAGTACAAACTTTACAGGATTTCTATGCTGCTTCTGAAATCAGAGATTTATTGTTTCATGTTCAGGAACATCGTTTTACTGTACTGCAACTTGAAAATATTATTAATAACTATAAACTTGAGTTTCTTGGATTTGTAATAACAAACCCTTTAATCAAGGCTGAATATTCAAAACAATTTAAGGCTGACGTCAATTACCTGAGCCTTAAAAACTGGAATATTTTTGAACAGGAAAACCCCGATATATTCGCTGGTATGTACCAGTTCTGGTGCAGAAAAGCCCACTGATTATTTATTCATAAAATATTTAATCTTCGAGGATTTAATTCCCCCGCTGCTTGCGGCGGGGTTGTTTATTACATACAGATGAATTAACCCGCAACATGCTGAGCTAAATTGAGCCCTCAAGTTTAAATGGATTTCAGGTAGTCACTGACCATTTTACTCTCTGATGCCCATACCCCCGATCAACTTATTCATTATCATTGTTGATTGCAGGGTGATTGGCCTGGGGCATATCGAGATAATATCCCTGTACCAGATCAACCCCCAGGACACGTAGCATTTCGAGTGTTTCTGCATCTTCAACAAATTCTGCCACTGTTTTTTTATGCATACCTCGCGCCACATCTACAATTGATTTAACAAAAATCTGGTTGTCTCTGTCATTGGGTAAATCCCTGATGAAAATACCATCGATTTTGAGAATATCCGCCCTCAGGTTTTTCAGATAGGCAAACGATGAAAATCCGGAACCAAAGTCATCCAGGCAAACCTGGCAACCGGTCTGGTGAAGGGATTCGATAAACCGTTGCGCATCGTGTAAATCTGAAACGGCAGCAGTTTCGGTTAACTCCACCATGAACCGGGCAGGATCAACCTCTGCATCTATCAGATGGTCTCTTATGTATCCCGGAAGATTCGGGTCATCAAAAGAACGACCGGATATATTGACAGCAATGGCATTCAAGTCTGGTGTTTTTGCCAGCAAGCGGATACTTTCAGCAATAACCCAACGGTCGATATCAAGTATCTTGCCGGTTTTTTCTGCTACCTGGATAAAATAACCTGGCATAATGATCTTTGAGGGGTCGGTTTCATCCAGCAT
>DRJK01000024.1 GCA_011052215.1 Gammaproteobacteria bacterium | reverse complement strand
ACCGTCTGCCGCACGGACGCGGCAGCCGAGCCACCATGGATGGCATGTTTTGCGTGTCTTGATCAGGCTTGCCGGTTTCATGTCCGGATTGCGGGTTAGCCCGAAACGCACTTGCTGCTTATATTTCAACTATATTCATTACATGTTAACGGGGCAGTCGTGATTCAAACCTGTCATTCAGCCCTCAGTACACGACACTGATTTTATAACCCCGCTTCTCCAGCAATCTTAATACCCCGCCTTCCCCGGGCAGATGCATGGCGCCAATGGCGAAAAAAGAGCTGCCTTTTGCCATTTTTGCTATCATTCTTTCTGCCATGGTCTTGTTCCGGTCAATCAGAAATTTTTGCAGAAATATTTTTTCTATGCGCTTGTCATTCATTATCATGGACCGGCTAACCAGGTCGGCCATCACCACCAGATCACGGGAAAGGTAGGCCTTTAACAAAACCGGGTAAATTGCATCGATTTCCTTGATGTTTTTCACCGTCATTTTAAGCATACTGACCTGTTCATCCATGCTGAATGATCCGAATACCCTACTGTGTTCCTCGACTGTCTCAAGACCACAGGACTGCTTACCCTGGCGAATAGCGTCGGTATATATTTTTTCATCCAGTACCTGCCCTTTTGGTACAGGCATACTTAACATAAAAACCAGCGTAAACGGTTTCATGTTACGCACCATTACCTCGGGCAAGCCCCGCTCATCGGCAAGGCTGATTATGCGTTGATAAAATTTGTTATCATCGATTACGGACTTGAGGGTGCGTCCGTCATTGAAAAACATCGCCTGCATCTCCGCTGCTGCTGTAATAAAGTCCAGTTTTACCTCGGTGCAGACGATGCTTGCTTTGTTGAAGTACTCTCTGGCATGTTCAAATAACGCCCATACACCGGGGTCGTTAACATGCATTGTGCCGATCACATAGCCATTTCCGCCCTGGCTGGATTCAATCTGCCAGATCAGGCCTTTTTTGTATATCTTCGGGGTAATCAGCGATATCAGTGAATCGGCATTCACTAAACCGCAATTGAACAGTATAATCAGGATTATTCCCTTCAGGGAACGCTTCATACAACTCTCCAAAAATGTTGAAAATAACCTTTTGATATCGATTTTAACCCAATCATTCTGTATTCTGTAGTCATGTTTGATGATGACTCGGAAATAACAGGCATGGGTGCACGCTTTCGCGGGTTTATGCCCGTTGTGGTTGATGTTGAAACGGGCGGGTTTAATGCAAAAAAAGATGCACTACTTGAAATCGCTGCTGTCATCCTGGGCATGGACGAAAAAGGGGAGATTTTCAGGGAAAAGACCATCAGCTGTCATGTTGAGCCATTCAAGGGCGCCCACCTTGACCCGGAGGCCCTGGCCTTTACCGGTATCGACCCCTACCATCCATTCAGAATGGCCAAGACGGAACTGGAGACATTGCCGGAGGTGTTCCGTCCCATTCGTCAAGCCCTTAAAAAAAATAACTGCAAGCGGGCCATTCTGGTGGGACACAATGCCAGCTTTGACCTTAATTTCATCAATGCTGCAACACAACGATGTCAAATAAAAAGAAACCCTTTCCATCCATTCAGCACTTTTGATACGGTAACACTCGGGGGAATTATGTACGGTCAAACTGTGCTTGCCAGAATAGCGGCGGCGGCTGGAATTGAATGGGATCAGGAGGCTGCACACTCGGCAGTCTATGATGCGGAAAAAACTGCCGACCTGTTTTGTATTATGACTAACCGTTGGCAAAGTCTGACTTTACAAAATAATGGCCCACAACAGGAATTGATTGATAAGCAAGGGGATATTTGTTGATAATAAAGAAAATGATGATAAGAATCATGGGGATAATAAATGATTACCAATGATTTGGCAATCCTGATTGTCGATGATACCGACTCCGGCCTGCAGATGTTTGCCTCGGCACTAAAATCTGCAGGATATGAAGATATCCGCCTTGCCAGCACTGGCAGGGAGGTGCTGGATGAACTGGTGGAACGCCATGCCGATGTCGTTGTTGCCGACTGGATCATGCCGGAGATGGACGGTCTGGAGCTGACCAACCAGATCAGACAACAGGATGAGGATAACAATCGCTATACATCCATTATCCTGTGTACGGCCAAGGAAGGTATTGACAATCTGGTTCATGCATTTGAACAGGGTGTGGATGATTTTCTGTCAAAACCGATTAATATCCGGGAGCTGTCCGCACGGGTTCAGGCCGCAGGACGCGTCAGCAGTTTGCAAAACACCCTGTATGAGATAACGCGTGAAATGCAGGCCACCAATCTGGCGCTGACGGAGCTGGCACAGACAGACCCCCTGACCCAACTGGGTAATCGCCGTTACATGCAATCACACCTGGAAGCCACCCTGAAGGAATCGTCGTCCAGAGGCGGGGGAACCTGCTGTGCCATTATCGACATCGATCATTTCAAGAAAGTGAATGATGAACATGGTCACCCGGTAGGAGATGAAATTCTTGTTGCCGTCTCAAAACGCCTGCGCAGGGCCGTCAGACCAACCGATATTCTGGCACGGATTGGTGGCGAGGAATTTGCAATCATTATGTATTACCAGGATGACTCCAACTTCAGACACTCTATTTTCAGCCGCATCCAGAAAAGTGTTGGTACACGTCCGATAAAAACATCGGCCGGCGAAATCACTGTCACTATATCAATGGGGGTATGTTGCCGCTTCGCGGGTGACCCGGAGATGGACATGGACATGCTGATGCGCTGCGCCGATCAGAAAATGTATCGCGCCAAAAAGAAGGGGCGGGACCAGGTTATATATTAACCCGCATTTCTCACCACCGTCTCGCTACGAACGGTGGTGAGAAATGCGGGTTAATGGGGGCAGTCTGCCCGTATCTGACGTTAAGGACGCAGAGAACGCGGTGTTTAAAAATGCACTGCAATAACCCGGGTAAATACCGGGTTTATAAATTATTCACCTCAATAATAATTTTCTCTGCGGCCTTTGCATTACTGGTGCTCTATCAAACTGATAAATTATTCACGCGGTAATTTATCCGCAAATAAAATACAATTATTCAGCAGATGCCTTTGCTTCTGAGGCCTCCTTTGTCATTTTCTGTAACTCACCCTTCTGAAATAATTCCAGTGTGATATCGCATCCACCGATAAGCTCACCGTTTATATACACCTGCGGAAAGGTTGGCCAATCGGCGAAACGTGGCAAATTCTCGAATATCTCGGGATCAGAAAGCACGTTGATGTATGCGAACTCTACACCGCAACCTTGCAGTGCCTGTGATGTTCGACTGGAAAAGCCGCAGCTTGGCATTTCCGGCGTACCTTTCATGTAGATAACAATCGGGTTGTCATCTACCTGTTTCTGAATTCTTTCCAATACATCCATATCTAGACCTCACTTTATTAATCTTGAAGTGTCTGCAACAACCCTTCCTGCTTTCAAAGGTGCGGAGTCTACCCCCTGTTACCGAAATAATACAGGGATAATGACAAGGGTTATTCAACCTTAATTACTGTACGAAATAGGAATATAGGGGCTAAATCGCTATTTTCAAGGCAAGATCATTATCCAGCGGCCTCTTTACATAAAATAACGCCGCCATGGATGGCATGTTTTACGTGTCTTGATTTGGCTTGCCGGTTTCATGTCCGGATTGCGGGTTGGCCCGAAATGCACTTGCTACTTACATTTCAACTACATTCGCCATGGCTTAACGAGGCAACAGTGATGCCTAATCAACATTTTGCTGTAACCAGAACTCCAGCAAGGCCATGTGCCAGAGCTTGTTTCCCTGGATACGGGTCAGGTATTTTTCCGGTTCTTTCAATAACTTGTCCAGGTAATCCCGCTGATACAAACCACGTCGGGCACATGCCGCCGATAACAGGATATCCTTCATGAAGTCCAGAAACTCGCCCCGTACAAATTTCAGCGCCGGAACCGGGAAATATCCCTTGGGTCGATCAATGACCGAATCGGGTAAAAGACCCCTGGCAATAACCTTTAACGGGTGTTTTCCCCCGTTTTTCATCTTTATTTCAGGTGGCATTGATGCAGCCAGTTCAACCAGTTCATGATCGAGAAAAGGAACCCTCGCCTCAAGACCCCAGGCCATGGTCATGTTATCGACTCGCTTGACCGGGTCATCGACGATCAGCGTGGTGACATCCATGCGTAACACCCGGTCCAGAAAGGTATCGGCACCCGGCTCGGCCAGCATCTGTTCCACCAGACCGGATGTATAATCCGGGCCGTGATAAGCGGGTTGCACCATTTGCAGGTATTCATCATGATCACGATCAAAGTAATGGCGGCCGAAACGCTCGAGGTCTGTACCCTGTTCTTGCTGCATGCGTGAATACCAGAAATAACCGGCAAACACCTCGTCTGCGCCCTGACCGCTCTGCACAACCTTTACCTGTCGGGATACCTGCTCAGACAACAGATAGAATGCAACGGCATCCTGCCCTACCATGGGCTCGGCCATATTCCGGACTGCTTCAGGCAGGCGCGACAACACCTCACCATTGGGAATATGAAATTTCTGATGATCGGTGCCATAAAGTTTGACCACCTGATCGGAATATTCGAACTCACTGCCGCTTTCCTCAGGGCTGTCTTCGAAACCGACAGAGAAAGTGCGCAGATCCTGCACGCCTGCCTCGGCCAACAGGGCGACCAGCAAGCTGGAATCCAGACCACCCGAGAGCAATACGCCGACAGGCACATCGGCGATGGTCTTGCGTTTCTCTACGGCCTTTCTGAGAGATTCATGAATTTGTTCGATCCATTCCCATTCGCTCAGTTCTTTTTCCGGCCGCTGTGCCTTCAGTTTCCAGTAAATCCGGTGCTCCTGTTTTCCATTTAAATTAATGGTCAACGTCGTGCCGGGGGCAAGTTTTCGTATTCCTTTAAGGATCGTTCGGGGTGCCGGAATAACTGCATGCAAGGTAAATTGATGATGCAATGCAACGGCATCAATCTCCTTATTCACACCACCGGCTGCCAGCAAGGCGCGTGTACTGGATGCAAAGCGGAAGTACTGGCTGTCTTCACTGTAATAAAGCGGTTTGATGCCCAGTCGATCCCTTGCCAGAAAAAGTTGTTGCCTGCCTTTGTCCCAGATAGTAAATGCAAACATTCCATGCAAATGCTGCACACAGTCCTGCCCCCATTCGAGGTAGCATTTAAGAATCACCTCACTGTCACCACAGGTAACAAAGGTATGGCCCTTTAACTTCAGCTCTTCACGCAAGGCTGGATAATTGTAAATGGTACCATTGAATACCAGGATATTTCCTGATGCATCATCGATCAGGGGCTGGTTGGACAGTTCGGACAGGTCAATGATGGACAGGCGCCGATGGCCGAGAGACAGTGGGCCATGCCGATACCGGCCTTCATTATCCGGCCCTCGCCTGTCGAGTTCAGCCAGCATTGCAGACAGAACACCAGTACCGGATTGATTGCTGTCGAACCTTAACTCACCACAAATACCGCACATAGAATTATCCCAAATCCGACAGGCTGCTGACTGTTATTTCAACTTGATGTGATTGCGCACTGACCTGACCCCGGGCTGGGCGGCGGTAACCCTGCCCGCCCTGTTTCTTATTTTATTTCTGAAAACGTATCCTGTCAGTGTGACAATACCATTGTACGTGGAAACATTGACATCAAGTGCCGGAATCGAGGGGTCATGTACAAAGGCAGAATTAACCTGATTGGTTATCCTTGCATCACTGGCAGATACTGAGCCCCCATCCATCTGACTCCCTGCCGGTCGTGACACCAGCAGGCTCGCACAACCTGATAAAATTGACAATATGAACAATAATAACAACGAATTGAGCATTTTTTTCATTTCAATATCCCATGTTCCAGCCCACAATTGAGAATAGCCGGTCAAACGTTACAGGATCCATAATATATTCAGGGTAATGTCTGCATTAAATAAAATTTCCGGAAAAATGCCTGACTTGTTCACATTCACTGTAAAACATAGTAAAATGATAAGATATTTTGATGCAAGGTGATTAACCGGTTAACAGTCATCTTTTTCAGGATAATCGCAAGTATAACTGATTGGAATCCAATTATTGAGTAAGGAGAGGATCAAAATGGCACATCAACTGCCTGAGTTACCCTACGCGCAGAATGCGCTGGAACCACATATCTCGGCCGAGACCCTGGAATATCATTATGGAAAGCATCACGCGACCTATGTAAACAATTTGAATAATCTGATTCCAGGCACCGAATTCGAAAACATGTCACTGGAAGATATTATCAAAAAATCCTCTGCCGGCATCTTCAACAATGCTGCACAGATCTGGAATCATACCTTTTACTGGAATTGTCTCAGCCCCAATGGCGGCGGTGAACCCACGGGCGATCTGGGTGATGCCATCAACGCGGCATTTGGTTCTTTTGCCGATTTCAAGGAAAAATTTACCACTTCTGCAGTGACCAATTTTGGCTCTGGCTGGACATGGCTGGTAAAAAACAATGACGGCTCTCTGGAAATCGTTAATACCAGTAATGCGGCCAATCCTGTGACCGACGGCAAGACCCCGCTCATGACCTGTGATGTGTGGGAGCATGCCTACTACATAGATTATCGTAATGCGCGGCCCAAATATCTGGAAACCTTCTGGAACCTGGTCAACTGGGATTTTATTGGCGGCAACCTGTCTGCATAACACCTGCACCATACCTTCAAAAAGGGGAATCCATGGGTTCCCTTTTTTGATTGCTTTATTAAAGCTCTCAAGAAAACAGTCCCTGTATAAACAGAATAGCGGACAAATTATTGTGGAAATAGTTGCCATTCAGTAAATTTAGTACTAATATTTATTCTTTAATGCAAATGGCAGTCTCGATCGAGACTGCCATTTGCTTTTCAGGTGTTTTTGTAAAATGACCGGGACACTCATGAAAACGTACAACCCGCAACCCGTCACCTTTGAAAAAGGTGACGGCGCCTGTCTGTGGGACGAACAAGGCAAACAATATCTGGATGCCCTGAGTGGCATCGCTGTTTGTGGTCTCGGACATGCGCACCCTGACGTCGCAAAGGCACTCTGTGATCAGGGCTCAACATTGATTCACACCTCCAATATCTACCGGGTCAAACGACAACAGGAACTGGCTGACCTGCTATGCAATGTCAGCGGAATGGATAGTGTCTTTTTTTCCAATTCCGGTGCCGAGGCCAATGAGGCGGCAATCAAGCTGGCGCGCATGTACGGCAGTCAGAAAAAAATAGGTGCACCCGAAATCATTGTCATGGAAAAGAGTTTTCATGGTCGTACACTTGCCACATTGAGCGCAACCGGCAATAAAAAAATACAGGCAGGCTTTGAACCGTTGGTGACGGGCTTTATACACGTGCCCTTCAATGACATCGAGGCCATCAACAGGGTTGCACAGGATTCAAAAAATATTGTGGCCGTACTGGTTGAACCCGTTCAGGGTGAAGGTGGAATCCGTATCCCTGATGAAAATTATCTGAATGGCATTCGGGAAATTTGCGACAGGAACGACTGGCTGATGATGCTGGATGAAATCCAGACCGGCATGTGCAGGAGTGGAAAATGGTTTGCACACCAGTATAACAATATCTCACCTGATGTCATGACCCTGGCCAAAGGTCTGGGTAATGGCGTGCCGATTGGCGCATGCCTGGCAAAAGGCAGGGCAGCCAGGGTTTTTCAACCTGGCACACATGGCTCAACCTATGGTGGAAACCCGCTGGTCTGTCACGTGGCCAAAACAGTCATCGAAACCCTCGATAAAATAAATGCCCCTCAGGCCGCTTCCACGCTGGGTAAACAGATACTGGATAGTTTCCGGGGAAAACTCAGCGGTGTTGATGGAATTCAGGATATCAGGGGCATGGGCCTGCTGTTGGCCATCGAGCTGGATCGACCCTGCGCTGAACTCGTCGGTCTGGGTATAGATAAAGGTATCCTGATCAATGTCACAGATGAGAATGTTATTCGACTACTGCCCCCTATTATCATTACCGGACAACAGGCAGAAGAAATAACTGAAATAGTCAGTGGACTGATCCTGTCTTTCCTGTCCAGATAAACCAGAGGTATTGTTATGTCTGTACGTCATTTTCTTACATTGCTGGATTTAACCCCCGAAGAGTTACAACAGATTATCGAACGTGCCATTGAATTGAAGGCAATGCACAAGGCTGGTGAAACACACGAGCCACTAAAAAATCGTGTTATGGGCATGGTGTTTGAAAAATCCTCTACACGCACACGAATTTCTTTTGAAACTGCCATGGCTCATTTCGGTGGACAAGCCATATTCCTGTCGCCTCGCGATACACAACTCGGGCGAGGCGAGCCCATAGACGATGGTGCGCGTGTCATGTCCAGTATGCTGGACGTCATTATGATCCGTACATTTGAGCATGAAAAAATTGAAACGTTTGCTGCTTACTCAAGTGTACCTGTCATCAATGCACTCACCGACAGATATCACCCTTGCCAGTTACTGGCAGATATTCAGGCATACACCGAACAACGAGGCAGCATTCAGGGCAAGACAGTTTCATGGATTGGAGACGGTAATAACATGTGCCACTCCTATATCAACGCGGCAAGACAGTTTGACTTCAACCTGAAAATTGCCTGCCCTGAGGGTTATGACCCGAACCCTGAAATCCTTGATGCTGCCGGTGACCATGTCGAGATTTTCAGAAAACCCGGGCAGGCAACCGAAAACTCGGACCTGGTTGTTACTGACGTCTGGACGAGCATGGGGCAGGAAGAAGAGCAGGCCAAAAGAGAAAGTGCATTCAAGGGTTTTATAGTGACGCCGGAAATGATGTCACAGGCCAGAGAGGATGCACTTTTCATGCACTGCCTGCCTGCACATCGGGGTGAAGAAGTGAGTGCGGATGTGATTGACGGCCCGCAAAGTGTCGTCTGGCAGGAAGCAGAAAACAGGCTGCACGCGCAAAAGGCCTTGCTTGAATTCCTGCTTGTACCTCGGGACCAGGTACTAGGATGATAACAAATCATTGGGGGAATAAAAGTAATTACAGTGCCCCTGACCTGTGACAGGTGCTTCATCGAAGCTGATGGATGCCACACCGCTTTTTTTAAAACCACTGACTTTTTTTTCACCCTCACCCAGTAATTCATTTGTCCAGCGCGTAACGTCCGGTTCATGGCCAACACAGGCAATACGCTGGCAATCGGCATACTCACCAAGCCGTTTTAACAGACTGTCCAGTGCATAACCCCCATCCAGTTCTGCCAACTCGATGACTGACACCTCACCCGGTAGCTCCTGCGCCGTTATACGCGCTGTCTGATCGGCGCGCAATCTTGGACTGGACAAAATGATATCAGGTGAAAACCCCCTGCGATGCAATTCCCTGGCAACCTGTTCATGAACCCTGTGTCCCTTCGGGGTCAAGGCACGCAAGGAATCTTCTGCATAACCGCTACCGGACTCTGTATCTGCATGTCTAATAAAAATAAGTTCCATATTTATCTTCTATCTCTTCGGGTCTTCCTGTGTGCAGTATAGTATATAAGTTGGCCTTAAAATACTGCTGTTCCGTTAATCCGTAATGAATGTATTTGAAGCGTAAGCGACAAGTAAATTTTGAGCTAACCCGCAATCCGGACATGAAACCGGCAAGCCAAATCAAGACACGCAAAACATGCCATCCATGGCGGCTCGGCTGCCGCATCCGTGCGGCAGACGGTCTTGATCCGGCTTGCCGATTCCATGTCCTCACATTGATATGTGCTTCATAAAATTATCGGGGCAGATGACCTTGAAAATAAAAGTCCATGTTCTTATGGCCATGATTTTACCTGCATCCTGTCTATGTGGGCGTGTTAATAATGTGCCTTTGCACTTATAAAAAAAGGGCCTGCAAATTTGCAGGCCCTTGTGGCACCGGAAGTCTTTGCCGGTATTATACTTTAAAGTTACCCACCAGCTGATCAAGATGAGCAGACAATTTGGCCAGGCTTTCAGTTGAACCGGCGATTTGCTGCATGCTTTCTGATGCCTCCCTGGCGATGTCGGTAATACTTACCACACTCTGGTTGATTTCCTCGGCCACCGCAGTCTGTTCTTCTGCCGCACTGGCAATCTGGAGATTCATGTCATTGATCTGTGCGACAGAACCTGCAATCGAGTTAAGTGATTCACCCGCCTGACTGGAATGTTCGACCGTTTCAGTCGCACGCTCCTGGCTTGCCTTCATGACGGTAACGGCCTGTTGCGCGCCACCTTGCAACTGTTCGATCATGCTTTGTATCTCCTGGGTAGACTCCTGGGTTCTTGATGCAAGCGTACGCACTTCATCCGCTACGACAGCAAACCCCCTGCCCTGCTCGCCCGCCCGTGCAGCCTCAATAGCCGCATTCAGTGCAAGCAGATTGGTCTGTTCGGCAATACCCCTGATTACATCCAGAACCGTACCTATATTTTCACTGTCTGTTTGCAATGCAGCTATGACGCCTGATGCATTTGAAATCTCTGCTTCCAGCGCGCCAATGGAATTGATGCTCGCATTGACAATTTGCTTGCCAGATTGTGATTGGCTGTTAGCATTCTGTGCCGCCTCCGCTGCCTGTTCGGCATGTCGGGCAACTTCCTGGACAGTTGAGGTCATTTCGTTCATGGCAGTCGCAACCTGCTCGGTTTCCATTTGCTGTCTGACCACACCGTCACTGGTTTGGCCGGTAACAATAGATAACTCGGACGCCGCACTGGATAACTGGGTTGTGGAGCTTATGACCTCGGAGACCACACCATGAATCTTTGTTACAAACTGGTTAAACGCATGCCCCAACTGCGCGATCTCGTCATTACCATTGGAGTCGAGACGATACGTGAGGTCTCCCTCCCCTTCAGCAATATCGGTCATGGCATTTACCGCAGCCATCAAGGGTTTGACGACCATATTGGCGATAACATATGCACACCCCAGACCAATAACAAGGCCCGCAACGAACAATATAATAACCAGTGTGTTAGCCGCAGTAACATCACTCACCAGTGTCTTGCTTTCCATCTGCGCATTGGCACGCAGGTCCTCAACCATTTTACCCAGGTCGGTTTTAATCGAGGTGAGTAACGGTCCCAGCTCTGTCCGGATAACATATGAATCGCTACGCCATTTATCACCGCCATGTAACTTTATAACACCCACCAGGATTTTGTTGTATTTCCCAAATAATGATTCCATTTCATTCACGGCATCAGACTGTTCGAACCCCAGATTGTCGCCGTAGGATTTAAGCTGGCCAATCAGTTCACTGACACGACCCGAATAAAGTTCCATATTGGACTTCATTGAAGGACTTCTTGCAAACAGGAACCCGCGCAGCTCTGACAGAATATTCATATAGGCATAACGAAGCTCATAGATATCGTTATTAATTTTTGTTACTGTTGCCGGGTCGTCTGACTCCGGTTCGGCATCTCTCATCTGGGCAATCAACTGGAGCATGTTTCTGGCCAGCGGATTCAATTTGCTGGATGTGACAGCCACGGCAGGCATATTGTTGGCCTGGTTTGCTGCATAGGAAAACATCTGTTTCTGGTAACCCTGGTACTTCTGGATACGTTTCTCGATATCAATGACCAGCCCCTGCATATCGGCGTTTTCCTGGACTGACTTCTGCCCCTTCAGCTTTACCATCGCCTGTTTTACACTCTGCATGTTTTTCAGATAGGCCTTCTTGTCCACGTCTTCATGGCTCAACAAGTAAAAACCAAGTGACTGTGCCGACCCTTCCAGAGCCGAGTCGAGTTCCATGGATGCCAGCAGTGCCGGTTGCACATCATTGACAACATGCCTGACACTTTTTTGCGTAGATGACAATCCCTGGATTGCACCGATGGATACGGCGGTGAGTATTATCAGTAACAAGCCAAAACCACCCCGGATCTTCTGCTTGACTGTAAACCTTGAAAATAATTTACCCATTAATCTATTCCTGTGATGCCATTATCAGATTTAGCTTACAGAGATTAACGGCATAAAATTTACAATATTTACCATAGTATTGTAATGGTTATATATCAAATACCAGGACAATCTCCTAGAGACATACAACCTTCATCTGGCCGGATAAAAGGCCAGAATCATAGTAAGTTATTGATAGTAATATTATTTAATTTAATCCGGGACAGGATGAAAATCTGAAAGTTCTACTGAACTTTGTTAATTTGAAGATTGTTAAATAAAATTAAATCTGGAAATGAAAATTTTTTTTCTGCTTTCCGGTAAAGTGCCGGATTATGAAAAAATATATCGTGATCAGATTAAACACGACCGGCCTGTCAGTGACCATCCCGTTCCAGTCTTTTGATCCGTGTTTTCGCCAGTTTGGCAGCAGAACTTTTGGGATAATTCAGTACAACACCTTCCAGCATTTCACGCGCCTTACCCCATTGTTTCAGTTCGTAATGGGTAAACCCCAGTTTCAGCATGGCATCAGGTACCTTGGTGCTGTCCGGAAACAATGAGATAACCTTGCCGAACTCAGTCACGGCTGCCTTGTATTTTCGTGATACATAGTTTGCCTCACCCAGCCAGTACTGGGCGTTATCAGCATAGGTACTGTTCGGGTATGTTGATAAAAAGTCCACAAAGGCCTTGATCGATCTGTCATAGCGACCTTCTTTCAATAAATTAAATGCGCTGTGATACTTGTCTTTTTCATCCCGCGTCGGTGCCTGGGGCAGGGCCTTGCCGGCACCCAGGGTCCCTGCTGATTTAGTGGAATGATTCTGTGTTGTGTTTGCCGGTGTCCGGGCTGTATCGACAGATGCGGTTGACCGGAACCCGGCCAGTTCAACATCACGCAAACGGCGATCCACATCAAGATAGAGCTCTCTTTGCCGACGTTTTATCCCCGACAGTTCATGGTTGGCCACTTCCATTTCACCCCTTAACTGGCGTAATTCTTTTTGTAACTGGTCAAGCCGGCTCAGCAACTCGACGATACTCCTGTTCAGCGCCGGCGTATTTACACCCGGCCTGCTTACGGCAGGTGTCTGTACCCCGTTGCTGATATCGGCTGTGTGTTCCTGCGTGTATGCTGGCTGTGAAAGTAGCAGTATACCCAGACCTGTTATCAAACTCTTTTTTTTCATTTATTACCTCTGGTAAATAATTTCAACACGGCGATTTTGCTCATAACTCATTTCATCATGACCATCTGCTGCCGGCTTTTCTTCACCATAACTGACAACCTGTATCTGCTTGTCGACAGCACCCTGGAACAACAGCAAGCGTCTCACCGCCTGGGCACGTCTTTCACCCAGTCCAATATTATACTCTCGCGTACCCTTTTCGTCTGTATGTCCTTCCAGCACCAGCGAGGCATCGGAATGCTCCGCCAGATAGGTGCCATGTGCCAGAATATTTTCCTGATATTCAGGTTTGATTTCACTGCTGTCAAAATCAAAATAGATTGTACGCGTTGACAGCGGGCTGGCAGGATTATCCAGTGGATCCCCCCTGTACTCAACTCCACCTGGCATGGCGCTGGTACTGGCACTATTATCGCCTGTCGCACTACCATTGCCGGGCGCTGAAAGGTCTTCTACTACGGGCTCCGTGCGGATATCGCCCGTTGAACTGCAACCCCCCAGAAACAATGAATAAAGAAATACTGATATCACAATTTTCTTAAGCATCCGTTTTCTCCTGTTTACTTTCTGTACGGGGCCCATGCCGGCTCCCTGACATCGCCTTGTTGCAGAACAAGGCTTTGTGTTGCATTGTTGTCCACCGACACGACAGATAATACACCCCTGCCCCTGTTGCTCGCAGCAAATAAAATCATGCTTCCATTCGGCGCGAAGCTGGGCGATTCATCCAGTGAGCCATTTGTTAACACCTTGATAATGCCGGCTTCAATATCCAGCATTGCAATATGGTATCCCTCCTGGTTTTTATGCACCAGGGCAATTTTCTTTCCGTCTGGCGAGTAACCCGGTCGTGCATTTTCCTTGCCCTGAAAGGTAAGCCGTTCGGCACGTCCACCGGCCACACGGATACGATATACCTGCGGGCGACCACTGCGGTCAGACGTAAATACAATTGACTGGCCATCCGGTGACCAGTTGGCCTCGGTATCAATGGCTGTATTTCTTGTTACGCGACGAAGACGCTTGCTGCTGATATCCAGTGTGTAGATTTCAAGATTTCCATCGCGCGAAAGTGTCAATGCCAGTTTTTTACCATCGGGCGACCAGGATGGTGCATTATTGATACCGCGCTGGTCCGCAACCAGATACCGTTTGCCGGTATCCACGTCCTGGATAAAGATTTGCGCCTTCTTGTTTTCAAACGATACATAGGCAAGACGGCGGGCATCCGGCGACCAGGATGGCGACATGACGGGCTGATTTGAACTGAGAATGGTAGCCGGATTGTAGCCATCCATATCCGCAACCTTCAATGCATATTTCCTGTCATTAATGGTTCCCTTTGCCGTGACATAGGCAATACGTGTTCTAAACACACCTTTCTGGCCTGTTAACGCCTCGTAGATCAGATCGCTCATGTAGTGTGCCGTTCGACGCAGATCTTTTTTCGTTGTCGGCAAACTATATCCTATGACCTGCTTGATTTTATACTCGGGATCGGATGGCCCGCCGTCGCTGATTTTTGAGTGTCTGAATATATCGAATAGCTGGAACTGGACAAGATAGGTTCCATTCCTTCCCGGCCGCACCCGCCCGACCACCAGGTTTTCAACACCCAGTTCACGCCACTTTTCAAAATTAACCTCACCGCCATGATGAGGGTGTTCAAGAAAATTCTTTTCCGGTATCTGTGAAAAACGTCCTGTGCGCCGTAAGTCAGCAGACAGGACCCTGCTCACATCCGTCTTTGCCACACCTTCGGGTATTTCCCAGCTAAATGGTACAATTGCTATCGGCTGTTCGCCGACGACACCACCGGTTATTTCAATATCCAGCACGGCCCAAGCCTGGCTGGAAATCAAGACAAGACTGATAAAAATTATTTTTCGTAACATATTATACAAACCCGTTATTTCTCTCTGAATCTAAATACAATATTCCGGTCAAAAACACGTGGATCGGGTGGTGGTGGCAAATGCGATGTTTTACCTAATGCCGTTTCCACGGAATGCTTGAATATCTTGTCACCCTTACACCTGGTGACCCTGAATCTGACTATCTCTCCACCCGGTATCTGTTTTACACTGACCTCACAACTCCATTTATCTGACATGATGGCGGGCCGACGCCAGTTGGCCCTGACCACGGCCTGAATACTGGCGATATAGCTCAAGGTTAATCCCTTCAACTCCCTGGACAGTTCGGCACGTTCTTCTGCCTCCATCCTGTCCCTGAGTGCCTTCAGCTTTTTATCCTGCGCCTCCTTTAATACCTGCTGCTTACGCCTTGCAGCCTCGGCTGCCTGTTTTACCTGTATCGCCTTCAGTTTTTTTTGCGCATCGTCCTTTTTCCTTTGTATGGCCGCCTCAGCAGTTTTCAGTTTTTTGATATTGGCCTTTTGCTGTTGCTGCCGTTTCTTCAGCACCCTTAACCGCCTTATCTGTGCCTGCTTCTGCTGCCTCAGCTTTTTCTGTACCTGTTTTTGCTGTTTTTTCAGCGCAGCCAGTTTATTCTGCTGTTTTATTCTTTCTTTCCTGGCCCGTTTTTTTCGAGCGATCTCCTGCTGCTTTTTTCGCTTCTCTGCCCGACGGATTTTGTTCAGTTCGGCCTGAATCCTCGATCTGTCGACAGTGACGGCCTGGATGACATTTTCCTTTTTCCCGTATTGTCTGAGTGGTTGCGGTTTGCTGACAAAACCGACCAGCAATGCACCGATAACTACCGCATGCAAAATTACTGACAGAATCAGGAATAAACCATATTGCGACAAAAACTTCCACATGAAACTGTCAAATCACCTTTCGGGGTTTTTTGTAATCAAACCGACACTGGGTGCCCCGGCCTTTTGTGCCAGCACCATCGCGTCCATCACCCTGCCGTACGGGACACCTTCATCTCCCCTGATCAGCACCGCGGTACCTTTCTTGTGAATCAGTACAGCGGCAATACGTGCTACCAGTGTATTCGGCCCTACCGGGCTACTTGGGTCTTCACCTGCATCAAGATAAAATAAACCCTGCTTGTCAACGGTCAGGATCAGTGGCTTCCTTTCATGGCCCTGCATTGGTTTCGCACTGGCCTGCGGCAAATTGACCTTGACACCCTGTGTCAGCAGGGGGGCTGTGATCATGAATATCACCAACAATACCAGCATGACATCAATGTAGGGCACGACATTGATCTCTGACATCGGTTTTTTTCTGATCTTTGTTTTTGCCATTTCTCTTTATTCTTTAAAAAGTGAGACATTCCAGACAGGCCGGGCACCCGACAAGGGAATGACCATTGCCTTCACACTGAACCTTGCTGCAAAACACCACAGGAGCGCTGAGCCCTGATTTATCACCTTGATAGGGCACTAGCCCTTGGCCTCATGTGCGTAACGTTGCAGAATGGTCGAAAATTCCTCGGAGAAGTTATCGTAGCGGTTATCCAGTCTTTCAACGTGGTTGGCAAACCGGTTATAGGCAACCACTGCCGGTATTGCGGCGAACAGCCCGATGGCCGTTGCAATCAACGCCTCGGCAATTCCGGGGGCCACCAGTGACAGGGTTGCCTGCTCAACATTACCCAGGGCGCGAAAGGAATTCATGATCCCCCAGACTGTGCCAAACAGACCGACATAGGGGCTGGTTGAACCCACCGTTGCCAGAAACGACAGATGTGTTTCGAGGTCATCCATCTCTCTTGCCTGGGTCACGCGCATGGCCCGCTGGGCACCCTGAACCACATCCATTGCCCTGGCGTTTCCCTGCTTGCGAAGCCGGGCGAATTCCTTGAAACCCGCTACAAAGATATTTTCCATGCCGCAGGTTCGTTTCCCTTTATGCAACACCTGTTTGTAAATGGCCCCCAGATCACCGCCTGACCAGAAACGTTTTTCAAAGTCATCTGCAGCCCGTCGTGCCTTGGCGACAGTCCTCCACTTTCGGAAAATAAATGTCCACGACATGATCGAGGCAAGTAACAATATTACCATGACAAACTGCACAACCGGACTGGCATTGCTGACAAGGTGCCAATATGACATTTCAATCTGCATAAGTTATCTCTTTTCTGATGATCTCGGGGATGGCACAGGGAAGCATCTTGTCTGCCTGGAGACAGGCAATTTTAACTTCTGCCCAGTTAAGCAGGCAGTTATCGTTGTCACGCACGATCTCCTGCCTGAAGGTCAGACTGGCAGGCCCAACCCTGACCAGCTCGGCGCTGACCTGCAATAAATCATTAAACCGGGCCGGTTTAATGTATTCCATATTCAGGGAACGCACGGCAAAAATAATGTTTTCCTTTTCTATCAGTTGGTCCTGCTCAAAACCATAACGGCGCAGTAGCTCTGTGCGGGCGCGCTCCAGGTATTTCAGATAATTGGCATAGTAAACGACACCGCCACTATCCGTATCTTCATAGTAAACACGTACCGGCCAAAGGAACTCTTTCACAGTTTTGCTATTTTCATGTTCAATGTGACCCGGTTTTCAGAAAATAATTCCGTTCATGCAGGGTTTCAATCCTCATCATCGAAAAAGTCCTTGATTGGCATGTTGCCCTCTTGCCTGCCCGTCGGCATTTTCAAGCCGAAATGTGCATACGCATGATTGGTCGCAACCCGTCCACGCGGGGTGCGCATGATAAAGCCCTGCTGGATCAGGTACGGTTCCAGGACATCCTCTATCGTCACCCTTTCTTCGCCGATGGCCGCGGCCAGACTGTCCAGCCCGACCGGGCCCCCTTCAAATTTCTCAATGATGGTACGCAGCAGTTTATGATCCATCTGGTCAAAGCCACAGACATCCACCTTCAGCATTTTCATTGCCGCATCGGCGGCCTCCTGACTGATACAGCCATCGGCCTTGACCTGGGCGTAATCCCTGACACGCCTTAACAAGCGGTTGGCAATCCGGGGTGTGCCGCGCGACCGTTTTGCGATCTCGTGTGCGCCTTCGCCCTGTGTCTGCAAATCCAGGATTCGCGCCGAGCGTTTTACAATTGAGGTCAAATCATCAACACCATAAAACTCCAGTCGCTGGACAATGCCGAACCGGTCTCTTAGGGGCGAAGTCAGTAACCCCGCCCGGGTTGTCGCCCCGACCAGTGTAAAGGGTGGCAGATCCAGCTTGATTGATCTGGCCGCCGGTCCCTCACCAATCATGATATCCAGCTGGTAGTCCTCCATGGCAGGATATAATACCTCTTCAACAACCGGACTCAGACGATGAATTTCATCTATAAAAAGTACATCTTGAGGCTCCAGATTGGTCAGCAGCGCCGCCAGGTCACCCGGACGTTCAAGTACCGGGCCCGATGTATGCCTCATATTAACCCCCATTTCATGGGCAATAATATGTGCCAGTGTGGTTTTGCCCAGCCCGGGTGGACCGAATATCAATACATGATCGAGTGCTTCCCTGCGCTCCCGACTTGCCTGAATAAAGATTTCCATCTGCTCGCAAACCGGGGCCTGGCCAACATAATCGGCCAGCGTGTCTGGACGAATCGCACGATCAACGGCCTCGTCCTCACTGCTGCTGTTCCCTGATATCAGCCTGTCTGATTCTATGATGTCTGATTCAATCATATGTAAATTATCCGGTTTTTATTTAACCGTAGCCTGCAAGGCCTGACGAATCAGTTCCTCACTGCCAAGGCTTGAAAAATTATTTACCGACCTTACCATACGACTGGCCTCGGCTGCCTTGTAACCCAGTGCTACCAATGCACTGACTGCATCACCAACGGCATGATCTGCCTGTGCCGGTCCGTCTGTACGGGAAAATGTCTGTGTCAGGGACTGGCCTGACAAATCCTTCAGGCGGTCCTTCATTTCGATAATGAGCCGTTCTGCCGTTTTTTTCCCCACACCGGGCAAACGAACCAGGGCGGCGCTATCTTCATGTTCAATACAGCTTACAAAATCATTTGCCGATACGCCCGACAGGATTGTCAGCGCCAGCTTGGCACCGACGCCATTGACCTTTATCAGGTTGCGGAAAAGACTGCGCTCACCAATACTCGCAAAACCATACAGGGTATGACTGTCCTCACGCACCACAAGATGGGTATGCAGGGTAACCGGCTGGTCTATTTCAGGCAGCACATAGAATGTCGACATGGGGGCCGCCACCTCATAACCCACACCCTGCACATCGATCAACAGCGAGGGTGCCTGTTTTTCCAGTAAAATACCCTTGAGTTGTCCAATCAACGCAAACGTCCTCCACGTTTGCCCGACACACCTGGCATGGCTGCCAGACCCTGGCTTATTTGTGCATGGCAGAGGGCAACCGCCAGCGCATCGGCGGCATCGGCCTGCGGACTGTCATTGAGTGACAGGATGGAACGAATCATGTGTTGTACCTGTTCCTTGCTGGCGCCGCCCCTGCCGACGACGGCCTGCTTTATTTCACGTGGGCTGTACTCACTGACTGATAGAGAATGCAGATTGCAGGCACAGATAGCGGCCCCTCTGGCCTGACCCAGCTTCAATGCAGAATCGGCATTGCGATGCATGAAAACCTGCTCAATGGCGATTTCGTCCGGACTATAAAGCCGTGTAACTTCCACCAGGCCATCAAATATTTCTTTCAGTCGTTCGGGCAGGCTCTCTTCCCTTGTCCGTACACAACCGCTGGCAATATAGTTCTGCCTGCGACCATCCAGTTCAATAACACCGTAACCGGTTATGCGGGACCCCGGATCAACACCAAGAATACGGGTCATGATAAAAAAAATGGCGCGTAGCGAGGAACAGGCAGCATACGCCTGATGCAGATGTCTTCCGGTATTGTCAGTCTAAACACGTCCATTATGCCGTTACGCAGATCAAAGCTGCGCCATGACCTCACCGGAAAAATCTGCATTGGAATAGATGTTTTGTACATCATCCAGGTCCTCCAGCATATCGATCAGCCTCATGACTTTCTCCGCCCCTTCCAGGTCCACATCCACACTCACGGAAGACTTCATCTCAATCTCTGCGTGTTGAGGAGCAAGTCCTGCTGCGATCAGGGCCTCCTTGATGTCGGTAAATGTTTCCGGGGTTGTGATGACATCAATACTGTCGTCATCATTGTTAATAATATCTTCGGCACCGGCCTCCATGGCCTGCTCCATGATGGTATCTTCGTCAGCCCCCGGTGGATAATTGATCACCCCGGTTTTACTGAACAAATAGGCTACCGAACCATCCGTGCCCAGATTACCACCGCACTTACTGAATGCATGACGCACTTCCGAGACGGTGCGATTGATGTTATCCGTCAAGCAGTCCACCAGGATGGCAACCCCATTGGGGCCATAGCCCTCATAACGTACCTCGTCAAAATTCTCCCCCTCACTCGCCCCGGCACCACGCTTGATGGCACGTTCTATCGTGTCACGTGTCATATTCGACGACAGGGCCTTGCTGGTGGCGTCACGCAGTCTGGGGTTGGATTCGGCATCCGGACCACCCATTTTGGCGGCCACGGTCAATTCCCTGATCAACTTGGTAAAAATCTTGCCTCTTTTGGCATCCTGGGCCGCCTTGCGATGTTTAATATTGGCCCATTTACTGTGTCCTGCCATGGTTTACCTCTGATACTGATGTCCAGGAGCCTGTCGGACTTAAAACGGCTTTCCCTCGTTACGATCACCTAAATCCGACAGGTTCCTAGGAGTCTGGAGAATAATAACATGGCCGGAAGCTATTTTTCAGCAAATATACCGGCCAGAAAATATCATGGTGTCACTGAAAAATAGCCGTTTTTGAGGAAATGTATGGTCTGGTCTGCGACCTTGCGGGATAACAACATGGCTGAGTGGCTGACAGCCAGACTGATGTGATCGGTCAGACCCGGAATACGTGTTTCATCCAGATAGACTGCACCGTCATTGATCCCTTCAGACCTTCCCATCAGATTACCAAAACCAAAACCCCTCGTGCCTGCAATCATGCCCAGATCACGCCCACCGGTCCAGGCGGGCACACCGCCCAGTAGACCCTGCTCTATGCTTTTCCCCAGACTCAGCTCTGAAAATGGCAACTGGCTGATTTTTCTGGCATGGGCACTGCCAGCGACCGGTGTACCCAACATCACCACGCGCCCGGGCCGTACTTCATTAAACTGTTGAAAATAATGCAATAATACAATGCCACCCAGACTATGAGCGACAAAATGTAACCTTTCTGTTTGCAGGGGCAAGAGGAAGTCATGCAGTAAACCGGCATTGCCGGACGGGCTAGTCTGGACGCTGGGATAGGAAAAACACCGGGTAGTAAAACCCGCCTGCCTCAGGCGAGTGGCCAGTGGCTGCATCACAACAGACTTCATCCAGAGTCCGTGCAAAAGAACAACCGTCTCTTTCATTCTTTATCCTGTTGTTTTTAATATTTTTTTCGAACAACCAAACCCATACCATCGGATTGGAAACAATAAACTCGCAAATAACACCTGACTATTATGGTTAAAGATATTTATCAGTCAGTCGCAGTATTTAAGTACAACACCTATAAATATACTCAGAAATGAATCCAGATCCAATAACACCCGGAGTAAAGCCAAATGAGTACCCGAGTTAGCAAAACAGCCACAACCAACCTTGTCAAGCTATCCGGTCCGGTTCTCCTTGTGCTGGGCCTGGCCTGTAGCCTTGTGGTAAATGCCGCTAACCCGTCCGGGGAGATCTGCCCCATACCAAAAATAAGTAATGCACGTCCAACAGGTTATGTCACGGGGGCTGGCGCTCATTTCTCCTGGATCATATTTGATGCACTGAAAAAAGATCTGGAAGCGGCCTCCAATCGCAAGATACTCCTGTATGGCAAGGATTCCATGCTGGGACAGGGCTGTAATGCCGGTATCAAGAATGCACGGCTGAACGGTCCGAACAGGGAAAGCTTTGGCTTTGTCTGTTGCCCGTTGAGTCAGCAGGAAATCAAGAAAAAAGGCATCCGTGTGCATCCGATTGCCATTGAGCCGATTTTGATACTCGTTAACCGGCAAAACCCGGTCACCAATCTGGGCAGCCAGCAGGTACGTGATATCTTTAGTGGCAAGATCATCAACTGGAAAGACGTTGGTGGTCGTGATCAGCCCATCGCGGTTGTAACCCGCCTGCATTGTAAAAAACGCCCGGGACACTGGAAAACCATACTGTCATCTAAAAAAGAATTCAGGAAACTCAGGCTTAATGTATCCAGTGCTGATGAAATGGTAAGGCGGGTCAGTGACTTCTCGGGTGCCATTGGCCACGTCGGCGCAACCTGGTTATTTGAAACCGGCAACATGACCAAGACCATCAGCATAGACGGTCAGACTGCAACGGCAGCCAATCTTGATGCAGGGAAATACCCGTTCCACAGAACCTTGTCTGCCATTACTGACAATAATCCATCCGACGATATCATGAAAATCATCAAGGAAGTTCAAACAGGCGATGCATTTTTCCGGGTGGCCAAACGTTTTGAACTGCTCCCACTGAATGAACCCGGACCCAGATAATATGTTTTTCTTTGGTTACCGTGCCCGACTGGTACTGTGTTGCATGATACTCATCCTGTTCCTCAGCGGAACCCTGTTGTATTCCTATCGCTATTTTCACAATGTCATCCTGCATGAAACAGACAGCCATGTGCTGCGACTGAAACAGATTCTGGATGCACACCTGGCATCGGACCGGAGCGAACTGCAGCGTTATGCCACCATCGTTGCAGGTGATTTACGTCTCAGGGAATACATGTTTGTCGTGACCGGCATCGGCGGGGATAGTCAGGCCTTGTCATCACTGTATGAACGGCAGTTTGGCTGGCTACCTATAGACAGGAAGATTATCCTGGCCAATGACGGACGCGTACTCATTGGCAGGAAGTATAAAGATCTGGCGAGTGCGATACAAAAACAAAGCCCGGGTAAACAAAGCCGGATATTCTATTTTGAAGGAAAAACAGGCCTTGAGGTTGTCGCCGTTGCAGCCATCAAATACCGCGAAGAAGTGATGGGCAAGGTTGCGGTAACCCAATTACTCGACCAGGACTGGCTGAATGCAAACAAGGTCATTACCGGCGGCCAGTATTTTCTGGAAATGAATAGAACCATCACCAGCAGCACCCTGAAGGAATCAGACGGAAAACCGTTCAGGCTGGAAAACGGAAGATTAAACATCAACAAGATACCTTACCTGGTCCAGCAAATAGATCTTTATGGTAACGACAAAAATACACCCAGGCTCTGGTTCGGGATATCGGAAGCCAAACTGGACTCACGACTTGAGCAACACCAGCGTACTATCCTGGTAATATCGGTTGCCGGCATCATTGGCATCATGCTTGTCGGCATGGTTATTATCAGAAACTTCAGCCGGCCCTTGATGAAACTCATGAGTATCACCCGCAAGGTTGCAGGAGGTGAACTGCCTCATATGGAAAAATCCAGGGTAACAAACGAGTTTGATGTGTTGTCAAACAAGTTTGCCGAGATGCTCGAGGCCTTGCGAAACAAACAGGATGAAATCGACACAACACACGCCCAGCTGGAAATCTCGGCCATTACCGACACCTTGACCGGTCTGTATAACCGCAGATGCCTGAATGAGATTTTCCCCAAGTTGCTGGCGGAGGCAGAACGTGAGAACCGCAAGGTTTTCGCCATTGTACTCGACCTGGATTACTTCAAAAAAGTCAATGATACCTTTGGCCATATCGCCGGCGATAAATGCCTGGTCCATTTCTCGGACATCCTGAAAAATGAATCACGTACGAATGATTATCTGTTCAGACTCGGCGGTGAGGAATTTTTAATTATCATGATTGCAGAAGGTATCGAGTCGGCCACTGATTTTGCCGAAAAACTGCGAAGTGCAACCGACTCCAACCCGGTTCATTTTGACGACTGCCTGATTCATTTTACGGTCAGTGGTGGAATCAGTTATGCCGAGCCTGCCGCACAGACTGACCTGGTTTTCAAGAAAATGCTGTCATATGCAGACATCGCACTGTATGAAGCCAAGGGTGCCGGTCGCAACCGTATCGTTACCTCCACCGGGCCTGCCAACAATGCCGACAAAGGTGAAGTGCTGTATCTTGAATCCTGACTTGCGACTCCAGGCTTTGAGGGCCAGCCCGCATATCTCACCACCGTCCGTAGCGAGACGGTTCAAGGGTGCAGCATGATTGACTTTCGCGATCGAGGGCCGCGCAGGCATAGTCGGCACTATGTCGAGCAGCCCGTCCAAGTGAAAGTCAAGCAGGGCGTGCCATTGGGCCATCGCAGTAGAACGGTGATGAGAAACGCGGGCTAGGAGTCTGTATCTTCAGTAACCGGTTTACGTAACCTGATGGCCAGTTCGCTTAATTGTTCCTGACTGACTTCTGATGGTGCATCCGTTAACAGGCAACTGGCCGATTGTGTCTTCGGAAAAGCCATGACATCGCGAATGGATTGCGCGCCTGTCATTAACATCACCAGCCTGTCCAGACCGAAGGCAATGCCACCATGTGGCGGGCAACCATATTTCAATGCATTTAACAGGAAACCGAACTTGTCTTCTGCCTCTTTCTCGTCGATACCAAGATTACGAAAGACCTTTTCCTGTACTTCTGAACGATGGATTCTCATGGAACCACCGCCCAGTTCTGTGCCGTTGAGGATCATGTCATAGGCTCGTGACATGCAGGCACCCGGATCTGATTCCAGCATGTCGATGTGTTTTTCCTTCGGTGCAGTAAAGGGATGATGTAATGAAATCCAGCGACCGGCCTTTTCATCATATTCAAACATCGGAAAGTCGATAACCCATAATGGTCTCCAGCCATGTTCCACCATGTTACGGTCATGACCCAGTTTTACCCGCAGGGCGCCGAGAGATTCATTGACCACGCTGGCCTTGTCGGCACCGAAGAATACCAGGTCACCATCTTCAGCAGCCGTTCGCTCCATAATCGTGGTAATGACCTCATCCGGCAGAAACTTGAGTATCGGGGATTGCATGCCCTCACGGCCTTTGGCAACCTCGTTCACCTTTATATAGGCCAGTCCGCGTGCACCATAGATGCCGACAAATTTGGTGTAGTCGTCAATCTCCTTGCGGGTCAGCTCACCACCTTTGGGCAGGCGCAAGGCGGCCACCCGACCGTCCGGATCATTTGCCGGTCCTGAAAATACCTTGAATTCCACAGCCTGCATAACATCATTGACATCGATCAGTTCGAGTGGAATTCGCAGATCAGGCTTGTCTGAACCATAACGCTGCATGGCCTCCGCATAGGTCATTTGCGGGAAGGGTTTATGCAGGGGAACCTCCAGAACCCTGGCAAACAGTTCGCGCACCATTTCCTCCACCAGTTCCATGATCTGTTCTTCGGAAATAAACGAGGTTTCAATATCCAGCTGGGTGAATTCAGGCTGCCTGTCTGCACGTAAATCCTCGTCACGGAAACAACGCACGATCTGATAGTAGCGATCCAGTCCCGACATCATCAGGAGCTGTTTAAAAATCTGCGGGGATTGTGGCAGGGCGAAAAACTCGCCTTGGTGGGTACGGCTCGGCACCAGGTAATCGCGTGCACCTTCCGGTGTGGCCTTGGTCAGCATCGGGGTTTCAACATCGATAAAACCGTGGTGATCAAGGTATTCCCGCAAAATCTGCGTTATTTTTGAGCGGATCTGCAAGCGTTGCAGCATACGTGGGCGACGCAGGTCTATATAACGGTATCGCAGGCGCAGTTCCTCGGATACCTCGTCGTCATCAATATCGATCTGGAACGGTGGGGTCTCGGCAGTATTCAGGATTTCCAGATCCAGGCCCAGTATTTCGATCTTGCCGGTTGCCAGGTCAGTATTGATCGTACCTTCAGGGCGATCCCTGACCTTGCCTTTTATGCGCAGTACATACTCGGTACGCACCCGTTCAGCGGTGGCGAAAATATCGGGGATATCGGGGTCGAAAACAATCTGTACCAGCCCTTCGCGATCACGCAGGTCAATAAATATGACGCCACCATGGTCGCGACGTCTGTGTACCCACCCACAAACCTCTACTTCCTCATCCAGGTGCTCTTCATTTATATGTCCGCAATAATGGCTGCGCATAATCGATTTTCCAAATTAATATACTGTTTCCATGCCCTGTTTCCTGACTGAATTTTCAGGGCATGACCGAAAACGGGAAAGCTTACGGCCTTGCCTGTTGCTGTGCAAGGAAATCAGGCGTTTTTTTTGCCATTCGGGACTGATTTTTGCCCCGGAACCACCACACCCATCGAGATAATCATCTTCAGTCCTTCATCGACACTCATATCCAGCTCGATCACGTCTTTTTTCGGCACCATGAGAAAAAATCCTGATGTCGGGTTGGGGGTTGTTGGCACGTAAACATTGACCACATCCTCACCCGTCTTTTGCTGTGCCTCACCTACATCGGTCCCGGTCTGGAAGGCCAGGGTCCACAGACCGCGTCGGGGGTATTCAATCATCAAAACCTTTCGGAACGACTGGCCTGATGAGGAAAACAGGGTCTCGGTCAGTTGCTTCACGGCCGAATAAATAGAGCGCACCAACGGGATTCGTGCCAGGATAGACTCCCACAATGCCACCAGTTTGCCCCCCAGCAGGTTGGCAGCAATCATCCCGGTTAACAGAATAATGGCGATAGAAATAATGACACCCAACCCGGGAATTGAAAAGCCAAGCACCTGCTCCGGGGTATACTCCGGCGGAATCAGTAACAGGATTCGATCCATCAGGTCAACAAATAACTTGATCACCAGGACTGTGACACCCAATGGCAACCAGACCAGGATTCCGGCAATCAGATATTTTTTCAGGGTTGGCATGATCTCGGGGAGAGTGCTAGGACGAGGAACAGGAACCCGAGCTGCAACCATCCTTGGGCCTGGATGATGGTTCGGTTGATGTTTTCGTTGATGTTTTCGTTGATGGTTCGGTTGATGTTTTCGTTGATGGTTCGGTTGATGTTTTGGTCTTTGAATCCGCTACATTTTTCTTGTTGCCGGATTTAAAGTCGGTTTCGTACCAGCCGGCACCCTTAAGCCTGAAACCGACAGCCGAAATCATTTTTTTCAATCCAGGCTTGCCACATTCCGGACAATCCACCAGCGGGGCGTCGGAAAGTTTTTGTAACTTCTCCAACCCATGGCCGCATTCTGTACATTTGTATTCGTAAATTGGCATATAATATCCTGACTCAATTGGTCATAATTCTAAAATCTGGCGCGATTATAACCCGGCCGGAACAATTATGATAGATATCCCTTATAAATCAGGATGTTAAACTTGGTGTATTAATCAATAAGTTAGCGGAAATCCAGGCGCTTTCCCCTTGTATCTTTCCCCTTGTATCTTTCCCCTTGTATCTTTCCCCTTGTATCTTTCCCCTTGTATCTTTCCCCTTGTATCTTT
>DRJK01000023.1 GCA_011052215.1 Gammaproteobacteria bacterium | reverse complement strand
TCAAAAGAGAAAGACTGAAGATTTTTTACCGCAAAGACGCCAAGGACGCAAAGAAAAGAAAATATATAGTTAGAAACTAGTGATTACCACGTCCCGTTTTTTAGCTCACCCTGAAAGTAGTAAACTATTAGAACCAGTATTTAACCTTTGCGTCCTTGGCGTCTTTGCGGTTAATAAATCTTGAACCGAAAACCGAAAACTAAAAACATGAAAATCACCGACTACAACGTAAACGACGCTTCAATCAACTCCGACAAACTAAAAGACCATGTCTATCTAATCACCGGTGCTGCTGGCGCTGTCGGGGGTGCTGTAGCTGTTGCTCTGGGTACTATTGGTGCCACGACTATCCTTGTCGACCGCAACAGCAAGGGACTGGATGCAACTTATGATCAGATAACCGATGCCAATGGTGCAGAACCCATCAAACTTGAACTGGATCTTGCATCTGCCGGTATGCCGCAGTATGAAGAAATGGCCGAGCTGATTAAAACAGAATTTGGTCGGCTGGACGGTATCATTCACTGCGCTGTGGAACCCGGTACGTTGACACCTTTGTTACTCTATCCGATGGAACTGCTAAGCAAATCATTGCTAGTAAATCTCAGCGCCCCTTACATGCTGACACGATGCTGCATGGATTTACTGCGTGAGGCTGATGATGCTGCTGTCATCTTCACCAGTTCAGATGTTGCCCGACAGGGTAAAGCCTATTGGGGCGGCTATAGTATTGCGGGGTACGCACTGGAAGGACTGGTACAAATATGGGCTGATGAGCTGGAAACCAACACTTCTGTTCGTATGAATACTCTAGATACCGGGCCTGTCAGGTCTATGCTACGTGCACGCATTTTTCCTGGCGAGGATCCATCTACGGTTCCGGCAGCTGAAAGTATAGTACCGGCGTATCTTTATCTGCTTAGCAGTGATGTGCGTGGAATTGCGCTACGAGTTACGAGAGATCATTAATTAATCAGAGGTTCCTTAATTTTCGCCCTTCATGTGCGAAACTACCAGGCTTGTGCCAGGACAAAATGAAAAAGGAAACAACAGGAAAGAAAAAATGCAGCTTTTTTAATTTAAGAGTTTGTAATCAATCACATCAAAATCAGAACCAGACATAATAAGATTTCTGGCAACAATACGGTGGCTCTCTCCACCGATTAGTTCCATTATCCTTCCAGGACGATATATACCGCATGGTACCAACAGTATTTTCTTACCACTGGGAAAATTAGAGGTTCCGGAAACTGACATCACATCGATAGTTTGATCAGATGACAGTTCCATCTGCAGTCTATACCTCTCTGCCTGCCAACCCATGATAAACGTGCCCGCTCTTATGTATTTTCTGGCCGTATATCTAGCCCATCGGACAATGGCGAGTGACCATTGATCGAGATGTTTTTCATCCCGAATAGCTATCATGTCTCCTATATTGAAACGGGTGTCACTATCGGTGTGCATTTCTACCTGATACCCCATTTCGCTGGCATCAATTATCGTACAGCTAAGCTGATCATTCAATGGATCCTCTTTAATCGCCGCCACCAACATGCCACCCATTCTTTCCATAATCTGGCTATAACCCGCTACGGCCTCACATCTACCCTCCCTGTCATGCCGGGCATTCTGCCTCACAGGGTGCTTGCCCCAGTTCATAATCAAGCGGCGGTACATCTCCAGTCTATGCATATCTCTCTTGGATACATCTTTAGCCGGGCCTTCGAAGACCGCACGAGCCATTAAATCAACTTCATGTTTCAATGCATCTACAAGCTCTTCGGTGCACAACACGGAAAAACGGTCAGAGGTGGCCAGGTCACTACTATGTGACAAGATGGGTACTGCTGGGTAATCACTCTCGGCATCTACACTGAACATGCACCGCTGCTCTGCAGAATGTATATTGCGTTCAAGCTTGCAGAGATGCGCCCATTTGTTCAGGGTTCTGTTTAATTCACCAAAAGCTACTACCGGAAAATGATAGGGGTTGCAAAGACCGAGCAATAAACTGCGTTTATAAATATGTTCAATCAGAAAGAATTCATCGCGTATTTTTTCTTCATTGATACCACTGTTGCCACTAATATCAAGGATAAACCGCGAGTAATTATAAATATGATGAATTTCATGCCAGATTCCGTCCGGAGTCGACTTGTATCCCTCATAGGTAGTACGCAGTTGCCCAGCAAGAAAATGGATGGCACCGTAGCAGGCCAGGATCAGATCTTCATGCAGTACTTTCCGGCTCTTCTGAGAATCTTCTACATTTTGTAGAACCCTTGATGCCAGGCTCATTATAGTACCTTTATACAGGTCAGCCATGATGGCATAGACCCGGCCAAGGCTATCAATATGTGTCAGTACATGATCAGGCAGAGGTAACTTTCCATCCGCAATGGTGGCCCGTACAGCATAGGCTGTGTTGCTTAGTAATGGCCGTATCCAGTCCAGCAGTTCAAGTCGCTGGTGGTCGCTGCATTCAACATAATGGAACTGTTTTACCTTGGCTTCAAGTTCTGGTACTTGAAGAGTAGCCGTGGATGTTAACCAATCGGTCAACTCGGGAATAGAAGCCGGATCACTAGCTTTATTTTTATCATATGAATGTACTTTTAGTTCGGGTTCCATGTCATGGTCTACAATGTTCTGTCTGCGAAAACTCCCAGAAGAGCCAATGTTTGCACCCTGCCCTCTCATTTAGTTTCACCCGAAATAATTTTTTTCCAGAAATAGATTCCGTATTTCGGTTCATTATATGCGTAAAAGAAAAAACTGCAATTGCTACGGCTTTTAACGGTTAATCAAAATCGTTAACCAGACTATCTCTAACTACGTCATTGAGGGAAACATCCTGTTGATATTCCGGATGATCAACACCTGCATTCATCAATGCCCCTTCCTTCAGTGCCTGTATCATTGCTTCAGAAAACTCAAAGCGCATGAAATGTACCGATGAGGTTTTTTCATCTGTCTCACGGTTAAGATCTTCATCGGCAATGGGATAAACCCTGTCAAAACCCTCTACTTTAAGCCAGGTCTTTCTTTCCACCCCAATCAATTTAACCAGTGCTTCTTTTCGTTTTTCTGGATCACTGTATTCGATCATCATAACCACCTTCAGGTTCTGTCCATCCGGAATCAGGGGGTTATAGACACCCAGCTCCTCATCAATGCCTTCAGCATCAAAGATTTTTTCGGTCCGCAGAATCTCCTGTATCTGATACTGCATAGTTAGTTTGTCTTCAAACAGCAGGCGCAGGTTTTCCCCCAACTGGATAAAGCGGTTCTTTTTATGCTGCATCACTTCAGCACGGAAATCATCACGGATGACGGCATAGTTTTCCAGGGAATAAAGATCTGATCGCTGTAATTGTTTCATTATTTATCTCCCAATCCGTAGGCAATGCGCAACAGGCTTATCGGATGTGTAGGTGTGCTGTTATCACCTAGAATATTCCCCAGATGATGACCGGCAATCGGACAGTCTGAGGTGAAATAATCCGGTTCATTCTTCTTGATTCGATTCGCTACCGGACGGCCTATCTTGACTGCAAAATCAAAGGTCTCTGCTTTCACGCCATAGGTTCCATCATGGCCGGAGCAACGCTCAATGGTATCGATTTCTATATCAGGGATGAGACTCAGTACGTCACGAGTCTTAGGCCCAATATTTTGTACCCGCTGATGACAGGCGACATGGTAGGATACCTTGCCGACAACTGATTTGAAATCTGTTTTTAATAGTCCTTCTTTTTTCCTTTGTGCCAGATATTCAAATGGATCAAAAAAAGCTTCTGCTACTTTTTTAACCTCGGTATCATCAGGGAACAATAATGGTAGTTCCTGCCTGAACATCAGTGTGCAGGAAGGTACCGGTGAAATCAGATCCCATCCAGCATCGACCATCGCGGCCAGGGCGGGAACATTGACATTTTTTGCCACTTCCACAGACTCCAGGTCACCCAGCTCAAGTTTGGGCATGCCACAGCATTGCTCCTTCTCTACCAGGGTGACGGGAATATCATTGTGTTCCAGAACTGCGACCATGTCACGACCTACTGCGGGTTCATTGTAGTTACCGTAACAGGTTGCAAACAGTGCCACCTTGCCATTGGTTTTTTCCCCTGGCTTTGCCATTTCGGCAGAAAGCCCTGAATGGTTTACCTGTTGTTTACGGAAGGTATTTGAATGGTATTCAGGCACATAGGCACGGGCGCTAATTCCAAGTGTTTTCTCCAGTACCTTACGAATGCCCGAATTTTTGTTCGAGGCGTTGACAAAGTTAACAATAATCGGGATACCTGCAAGCTTGCCGACGGTATCGGTAGAGGTCAGAATTTTATCGCGTTTACGCACCTCACCCTTTTTAAATCTGAACGCCTTGGCACGTAACATCAGGTGTGGAAAATCAATATTCCATTCATGTGGCGGCGTGTAGGGACATTTAGTCATGAAACAGAGGTCGCAGAGATAGCACTGATCAACGACTTTCATATAATCTTTTTTATCGACGCCATCCACTTCCATGGTTGGAGATTCATCAACGAGGTCGAACAACACAGGGAATGACTGACAAAGACTGATGCAACGGCGGCAACCATGGCAGTGGTCGAAAATACGTGCCATCTCTTTATACAGGGCATCTTCATTAAAGAATTCCGGATCCTTCCAGTTAACAGGATATCGGGTTGGTGCCTGAAGGTTTCCTTCTTTAGGTGCTGTTGCCATTTTTCCAGCCTCGTCTGATTATTCATTGACTGATTAGAGGGGCATAAAGGGGGAGCAACCATGCCCCCCCTTTTTATTCGATACCAAATTGTTCAGTCATCAAGTGTATTAAGGGCTTTCTGGAAACGGTTGGCATGCGAACGTTCTGCCTTACCCAGGGTTTCCATCCAGTCCGCAATTTCATCAAAGCCTTCATCGCGAGCATCTTTTGCCATACCCGGATACATATCGGTGTATTCATGGGTTTCACCAGCAATCGCTGCCTTCAGGTTATCTGAGGTGCCTCCGATAGGCAGGCCTGTTGCCGGATCACCGGTTTCTTCCAGATATTCCAGATGACCATGAGCATGACCCGTTTCACCTTCTGCGGTTGAACGAAAGACGGTTGCAACATCGTTATATCCCTCAACGTCTGCTTTTGCAGCGAAATACAGGTAACGACGGTTGGCCTGTGATTCACCGGAGAAGGCATCTTTCAGGTTCTGTTCGGTTTTACTACCTTTTAGTGACATTGTTAACTCCTTTATAAAATATTTTAAGATTAATCCAACGGTTTTATCCGTTGGAAAGGATAATAGAGAAACTGGGTAATTTGTTCCAATTGAATGTAACAAATGTATTGATTGATTTTATCAATGCAGTAAATCTTGCAGCATTTTTACGCTGGAAAGATCAAGTTGCCGAATGGCCGTGGTCAGGGTTTCTATCGCCTGGCGACGGGGAAAGCTTTTGCGCCAGGCCAGAGCAACTCTACGCAGAGGTTGTTTACCCGACAGACGCTTGACCGCAAGCAGCCGATGCGAATATTCATGGGCACCGGCAGCGGTAGCTGGAAAAACAGAAATGCCAATGCCACTCATCACCATATGTCGAATAGTTTCAAGTGAACTGCCTTCCAGTGTCTGCTGCAGACCGATATCTTTTTGTGAGGCCTGCAAACAATCCGGACAAAAATCAAGAACCTGGTCACGGAAACAGTTTCCCGCTCCCAACAGCATGATATTTTCCTCAGGCAATATCTCACGCGAAATAGTTCTTTTACCTGCCCAGGGGTGAGCAGAGGGGACTACGACAACAAACGGCTCATCATACAGGGGCAATGTTTCAATACCTGGCTCTTCATAAGGATATGAGATGATGATGACATCCAGCTGACCCTGCTTAAGCAATATTGTCAGGTTTGCGGTATAATTCTCCTGCACCAATAATGGCATTTCCGGTGCCTGCTCATGCAGCACCGGTATCAATCCGGGAAACAGATAGGGACCAATCGTATGAATGGCACCTATACGCAGAGCACCCACCAACGGTCCTTTTCCTGACTCTGCCATCTGCTTAATAACATCAATTTCCTCAAGTACACGCTGAGCCTGTTCGATAATCTGTTCACCTTTTGCTGTCAGTGTTACTTCATTTCTTGAGCGCTCAAACAAAGGCATACCCAGTTCATCTTCCAGCTTGCGAACACCGATACTCAACGTAGACTGGCTGACAAAACAGGTGGTAGCCGCGTGCCCGAAATGTCGCTCACGGGCGACTGCAACGATATAGCGGAGTTCTGTCAGTGTCATATATTACCTGAATTGATTATTAATATTTAATTGATATTATCAATAATACACTAGCATGTATTCTTCTTTTTGGTTTATGATCCCAATATTAAGGAGCCTCTGATCAATTCATGAACTCGTATCTTACGCCTAAAATATCCAGTTCTTTCATTGCAAACCTTCGCAATAGCCAGCTATTACGTGCGATTTGCGCCTCAAACCTGAATATTTTAGATCGCAATCTACTTCGTCCAGACACATCAGAG
>DRJK01000022.1 GCA_011052215.1 Gammaproteobacteria bacterium | reverse complement strand
TTGCGGGTTAGCCCAAAATATACTAGTCGCTTACATTTCAACTAAATTCATCATGGGTTAACAGGACCACAGTGAATTGATCAGAGGTTCCTTAATTATGCGATGACAGCTTCTTGAGTTCGGTGGATAACCATGGCCATATGAAGGAACAACCCTTATGCCGGCTTTACTTGAATGATTACGAATTCATTGTATACTTGATTTAAATCACGCAAGAGATGTTGTTTACTTGAATGAAAAAGCCGACGCACTCAACACTTATTGCATTAGTCACAGTTATTAGCCTGCTACCCGTTTTCATTTTTCTGGCATCAATAAGAATCTCCGATTATAAAGAAAATCAGATAAGGATTGCCAAAAGTGCAACAGCAGGTGTGTCTGAAATGATACGTCAATCAATTTCAGAAAAACAACGCACGGTCGAACTGTTTTCAGAAGAATATAAAAGCCAGATACTTGAAGCCGTCAGTGATCCTGATAACCTGGTGCTTTTTGAAAAACTTGAAAATAAAATTAAATCATTTTTCCCTGATTACTTTTCCTATACGCTGGCCGATACCACAGGCGAACTGATATTTGATGATTTCGATGGTTATATAGGTAGTATGTGCATAGATGATTTAAAGACATATGTTGCAACAAAAAAACATAAAACACGTATTCATCCCAATCCCTATGCCTATCACATAGATGTTATCGCAGAGTGGCAACATAAAGGCGTGAAGGGGTTACTTTTTATCAGTTTTAAACCTGACATACTGGGTCAAATACTTAAAGCATCGGAACCTGAGAGCCAAATACTTATGCTGGTCATAAAAGACCAGCAAAATTTAATTGAGGTTACAAAAGCCGGTCACAGACTTCATTTAACAGATCGAAATGATTTTCGAATGTCAAATAGTGAAATCCAGCAAATTTTATATCAGGAAAAAATACCAGGCACATATTGGCATATCCTGGGCTTACAGGACGAGGAACATTACCTGACAGCAAAACGTAATATTTATTTGCAAATGGGCTCTGTATACATGATATTTCTTGTTGTTGTATTAATCCTCTGGTATGTATTGCACAGATATGAGCTTCAAAGAATAGTCCTGTCTGATAAGCTTATTTTGAAAAATCAGATTCTTGAGGAAGAAAATAAACTTGCTGTAAATGTTCATGAGCGAATAACAACCAAATTAAATGAGCCAATAGAGAATTTGCAAGCCCATGTCTCATCAATGATGACATTCAGTGGTGATGTCCAGTTTTGTCATGGAAAAAACACAGATAATTATTATCTTCTTCTCGGGGACTTTACAGGGCATGGATTAGGTGCGGCACTGGGTGCCATTCCACTTGCAGATATTTTTTTTACTATGGCAGGTGAGGGTTGTTCCATAGAGGAAATAGCCGCCTCTTGCAATAAAAAACTTTATGATGTTTTGCCAATAGAACGTTTTTGCTGTGCATTGATCCTGTGTTGGCATAAACCGGACAATACCCTGGATATCTGTAATGCAGGGCTCCCGGATGCCAATATCATTGATGCCAACGGAAAAATAAAAGAGGACATTGGGTCCGGCATGTTGCCGCTCGGCATAATTCCTGAGCTGGAGGTAAATTCAGTAACAATCAAGCTTTCAGAGTCTGATTATTTATTGGGTTATACGGATGGTTTGATCGAAGCACTTGATGAAAATGGCTCAATGTTTGGCACTGACAGAATCATGGATTGTATTCATCACTCTACATCAAAAAATCTGTTTAATAATCTTATTGATGAACTTGCTGACTTTACTGGTAAGAATTCACAACAAGACGATATTTCAATGTTTATTTTATCCTTTAGAAAAGGTGAATGATACGTTTAGAGTCACTGCTGTCTGTTAACCTATGACGAATGTAGTTGAAATTTAAGCGGCTTGTGCGTTTCGGGATAAATTGAGCAATCCGGACATGAAACCGGCAGGCCTGATCAAGACACGCAAAACATGCCATCCATGGCGGCTCGGCTGCCGCATCCGTGCGGCAGACGGTCTTTATCAGGCCTGCCGATTCCATATCCTCACATTGATATGTGCTTCATAAAGTTAACGGGACAGCAATGAAAGCGCACATCAATGTGAGGACATGGAACCACTATAGCGGCTCTATGTCCGGATTGCTCAATTTATCCCGAAACGCACTTACCGCTTGAAGCCTGTTTGTCAGCTGTTGATAAATGACAGCCTTCACCGACTAACCGGTATTCCTGATATGATTCATTTTATTTTACTTGAAGTCAAATGTAATAAACCAGCTCAAACTGTAGATAATCATCGTTGCGTATACTGTAAAACGGTGAGTTTTTCCTCAAATTCGAGAATACTCTGGCTTCAATGTTCAGCTTGATGTTATCAGTCAGTCTGGTGCTGGCCTCCAGCGTGAAGGAGCGTTCCCGGGAGCCGGTATCCAGGATAGTTCCAAAGAGAATCTCTGTTGACTGGGCATCATTAAAAACCAGTCTGGCACCCAGCATGATATCATTTTGAAATGGTGTGGGTGCCTTATCGCCACGTGTATCGTACAGATACTCTGAAATCAAACCCAGATCCAGACTGGACTCGCGGATTCCAACCCAGGTATATTCAAAGCCGGTGGTATAGGCGCTGTAGTTGCTGTTGTTTGTTTTACTGTGGATTGCCTCGAGTTTCCACAACCAGTCGCCACTAACCAGCTGGACATCCAGCCCTGTCTGATGTAACAGGTTATAGAATGGAATGAGTACGGGGGTTCCACTACCGTTAATAGCGGGGATCAGGTCGGGAATCCTGCTGGTTCCATAAAAGTGTGATATGCCAAAATCCCAGTTATCTATTGTATGGCTATATCGTATTGCATAATCGATGTGCCTGTTCTTACGACCTGAAGCATATTGTGACAGACTGCCATCAATATAGGGGTTGGTACGCAGTCTGCCACCCGGACCTGGAAAGGTTCTTTTTCTGAAGCCCGGCAAAATAAACAGATCGGTGTTTCCCCAGTCTTTCTCCAGACTGAAATTGATCATGGGCTGCCCCAGTTTTTCCTCCAGGTCCAGGCTTTCTACCATGTCGGTCTGGTTAATGATATCGACAAGATGCTGAGATTCGGCAACACCCCAGAATACCTTGCCAATGCCGGCCTTTAGTTCCCATTCACCATAATTACGGTAAAACAGAAATTCACGGATATCAAAATGGCTGCGCTTATTGTCTTGTTGGTCCAGCCGGATGAACGGACGTATGGTCAGACTGCGTTTATCATTATCCCAACTGGTGTAGTATTCAGGGCTGATTGAAAGTGACACATTATTTGTTGATTGCCCTGGAAACAACGGGGCATGGTTAAAAAGCTGACTCTCTAAAGCGACCTCGCCTGACCACTCTGAAGCCTCGATCGATGTGTTAGCCAGACAAGCAAGAGTGATCAGTGCAGTAAAAAATTTCATTCGGAACGATTTATCTTATCGGGCCCTTTTCAGGCTGTTTTTTCTGAAATCCTTGCTGGTAAAGCCATTTCTGAATTTTATCTTTTTCCAGATCAGGTCTGTAGATTTTCCTGTCTGGTGGTTGACCATTTGCATGACACCTGCACGCCAGTATTGATTCAGGTATTGATGGTACTTCTTGAGGAAAAGCGTCTTGTAGAGTGCATTTTTGCGGTCATAAAAAACGACTTTAAGCGGCTGATACATTTGCTTGTCCATATAGACCATCTGTCTCTTGTAGCCGGAGTGTTCGTATTGCGGGAAACGCTCAATAACAAGCACATCTCGTCCTTCTACCTTGTCTTCCTTGATAAATTTATAGGTGTACTTGTCGATTTCCTGTGAAGACAGGTCTTCATAGGCAAATTCACTGCCCATGAAGGGACCGGATTTATTGTTGGATGAGATTCTTTTTACTCTCTTAAGGGCCGGCAGGTATAACCACTGGTCATCCGGTTTGGTGGAGTGTGTATAGGTGAGGAAGGCGGTCCCTTTCACATCCCTGGGATAATCAAAAACGATCAACGACTTGTCACCATCATTTACAACTTCAAGTGATCGATTATGCATTTTACGCTCGCTTTTTTGACCATGCCGGTTATGCAGAACCATTCTGGTATCTGATTTCTGGTCACCCCAGCCAGTGTCACGCCTGTCAGCTTCAGTGGCTATTTCCAGGCCGCGCTCTTCCGGTGTTTGTGCCCAGATATATGATGGCGCCAGTAAAACCAGACCCAATAAAATATTACGCATGTTTTTTCTCCTCAAATTTCATGATGAGTGGGGGTAACAGGAAAAAGTCTGCCAGTATGGCCAGTGTAATGATGATTGCAGTCAGCAAGCCCATGCCGGAGTTCAGTTTAAAGCTGGAGAAGGCAAGCACCGCGAAGCCTGCCCCCAGTACGAGAGAGGTAATAATCAGCGCCCGGCCTACCGTATTAAACGCATACTGTATTGAGTCAAATGTATCCATTCCTTTTTCCCGCCGCGCGCGCAGATATTTGCTCATGAGGTGAATGGTGTCATCGACGACAATACCCAGCGTCATACTGGTCACGATTGCCAGTGCCAGGCCAACCTGACCAACCAGCAGGCCCCAGATTCCGAAGCCCATGGCGGCCGGTACGAGATTGGGTATCATACTGATGAGGCCCATTTTCAGGGATCTGAAGGCAAATATTAACAGCAGGGAAATAAGAACCAGTGCCACGGTGGTTCCGAACAGCATACTCTTGATATTGCGTTTACCAATATGAGCAAACATGATTGTAGGGCCACTGCCAATGGCCTCTTTGATATACTTTGTGTTCCCAGCCAGCCACTTGTCAGCACGCCTTTCGAGTTCGAGCATTTCATTGGTTGAAAGTATTTTCAATGTGACGACAAAACGGGTGGATGATTTATCGACATTAATCTGGTTGTTCAGATCCAGCCCCAGCGGTAATGACATCTCGTAGAGAAGCAGATATTGTGCAGCAAGGTCTCTCTTGTCAGGCAGTTTGTACCATTCCGGGTGATCACCGTGCATGTTCTTGTTAAGCCTTTTCAAGGTATCAGTGATAGTGTTGACATGGATGGTTTCGGGTTGATTCCTGAACCAGGCCGCAAATTTGCCCACATCCTTGAGAAAGTTCGGGTTACTGATTCCACCTGATTCTCCGGACTCCAGGGAGTAATCAATAATATAGGTTCCTGTCAGGCGCCTGGATGCATAATCCACGTCCTGTCTGAAGGTGATTTTCTTGTCAAAATAATGCACAAATACATCATTAAGTTCATTTCGTGGAATGAATGAAATGAGTACAACAATGATAACCGACATACCCACTAACAACTTGTGTCTGTATTTGATGATAAATCTGGAAAAGGAAATCATCAGTGCATCGTTCCTGCTTTCCTTCCGGTTACTTTTCATTGGCAGGAATGACAGGATTGCCGGTATGAAAAATATAACCATGAAGAAGGAGCTTATCACTCCAATTGAAACCATATTACCCAGATGACGGAACGGGGGGACTTCCGAAAAATTCATCGTCAGGAAGCCCAATGCGGTAGTGGTGCTGGTTAGTGTAATGGGTTGAAAATTTATCCTCAGGGTTTCATTGATGCTTTGTAACCGGTCTTTTCCGGTATGGAGCTCGTGAAAAAAGGTTACCAGCAGATGGACAGAACTGGCTATGGCCATGGTCAGGATGATTACCGGTGTCGATGTTGTTGGCGGGGTTATCGGGTATCCTATCCATCCTCCGGTACCCATAGCAATGATAACAGACAGAATAATCACTATGAGTGTCAGTAATGTGCCTGTGATACTTTTGATGAGAAAGGCGAGAAAGACCAGCATTAATCCATAGCTTATCGGCACCAGTATTTTAAAGTCATTCATGGATGCCTCTGTAAAGGCATAGTTCATCATAACCATGCCGGCCAGACGAACCTCAACGTCAGGGTATCTGGCCCTGATCTCATCGGCAATTTTACGCGCCTTTTTGACGACTGCCGGGTTTTCAGTTGTCGGGTTCTTGCCTGGCAGTTGAATAGTGACATTGACCCCGGTTACATCCGCAGTGGGCGAGATGAGTCTCCTTACCAGCATGGGTTCATTTATAGCGATGTCCTGTCTGGTCTTTAATTCAACAGGGGATAATGACCCGGGATTACTGACCAGGTCTTCTACTATCAATTCATCCTGGGTTGCATGTGTGTACTGGAAATTACTTATTGAATCTACTCGGGTAGAGAAAGGTATCTGCCAGGCCGCATTGGTCAAGTCAATAACGGCCTTGAGCGTTGTTCCCGAAAATACCTTGCCGTCTTTGGGAGAAAGGACAAAAAGGACATTATCATTTTTCGTATAGGTTTTTTCCAGCGCCTCGAATGCAAGCAGTTGTGGATTGTCTTCACTAAAAAAAACCCGGTAGTTGGTCGTCATACTCAGCTTGCTTGCACCCATAACCGAGAAAATGGTCAGGAGTATGGTTGCCAGAATAATCCATAACCGGTTGCGTATTACCCATGGCCCCAATGCATTTTCAAAGTCCTTCATTTTATTTCCCTGGATTCAGTCTGTTGTCTGGTTTACGTGTTTTATCGTTTGTTCAACCCATTGAGTATCATATTTGTTGTTAACCGCGCCATATCGAGCAAGGTATCAAGCTTGTGTATCGTCATTGCCAATGGCAGTTGAAAAATATGTATTGAGGTATGGACGGCAATGGTTGCTTTGCCGATATCCTCGAAATCAAAAATCCCCTTTTCCTTTCCTTCGAGTAATATATTTTTTATTAATAACTGCTCATTGGTATTTTTTTCAAAAACAACTTCCGGATATTTTTCGGCGATGATATTAACCAGTTCATTGATCCTCGGGTTGGAAGAAACCTGATCATATGTATAGCGGAGCATTTCCAGGACAAATTCCTGAAGCTTGCCGGCGGCATCCAGAGATTGATTCTGTACAACGCATGACAGTATTGCAGTGCGGTCACCCAGACAACGTTTTGAGCAGGCAACGGCAATATCTTCCTTGTTTTTGAAATAACGGTACAGGTTGGCCGTCGACATATCCACATCGCCGGCTATATCGGCCATTGTTGTTTTGCCGATACCATAATGCTGGAAACGTTGCACGGCGGCATCGAGTATACGATCCTGTATGTTGATGATCTTGCTGGAAACGTTCGCTGACATGGACACATAGTCTACACGTGAATAATGAATATTCAATAAAATATTCATTATTCAGTATTTGTCCTATGTGATTACAGGACATAATATAAATTACTGATTTACCGACTTTTTTTGACCGATGTTGCTAAATGACTGATGACGATGTTAATGCGGCTCAGGGACTATTCCGGTTTCCATATCCCGAATGCCGCGTCACTGTCTTCATTCTGCAGGTTTTTCCGGTCGTTATCATTCATGACATTTTCTGTGAAGCCGAATAATTGCTGCAACAGTTCCTTCTTCTGTTCCCTGTTATAAGCGTTAAAATTGGCCAGAAGTAGTCCGGTTATCGCCGAAAGATACTGTACAGCGACACCCATATCCTGTGCCTTGGGGTCATGAGTGACCAGGGTTTTCTGGATATCGATCAGTAATTCTTCAGATAACTGGATGTTGCTCATAAAGTCAGCCTCTTAATTCGCCTGGCATTGGATTATAATATTTTTTGCTGATTCAGTTAAACATAAACTATTATTGAATGTCACGGTTGTCCCGGTTCCATGTCTGTATTGCGGGTTAGCTCAAAATGTACTTGACGTTTACGGTTCAACTCACTGCTGTCCCGTTAACTTTATGAAGCACATAACAATGTGAGGACATGGAATCGGTAAGCCTGATCAAGACCGTCTGCCGCACGGACGCGGCAGCCG
>DRJK01000021.1 GCA_011052215.1 Gammaproteobacteria bacterium | reverse complement strand
GTTAACGCGAACAACAAACCCTTCTCCACCCATATCTTTACTTTGATACCCCTGGCATATACGACCAATGGTGATTCGCCTTTCTCAAGTTGCGGGATATAGCCAAACACATCCGGCAGGTACTGCGTTTGATACAGGGTCTGCAAGTTCTGCCCCTGCTTCATCCTCAATTGAGCTGCAGTAATACCCTGCAGTGAGCAATAACGACCACCAATCAACTGCATGCCATTGAGTGACGGCATGCTGCTCTCTACCGGCATAAATTCCAGTTTTGAAAAATAGCCTCTTATTTCATTAATGGTTCCTGCTTTGACTTCCAGAGGTTTTAGTTTCAGGTGATTTTTCACCACCTCTTCAGCTATCCGCTGGGGCATATCTTTCGATGCGTCCCATGGAAACTGTGACATCATGAATAGTGCCACAACAACAACGAAAAACATGCCAGAAACCACTAGTTTGTAGCCATAAGATCCACGGCGCTGACTTTCTTTTTCTGTTTGTGTGTTAATCAAACTTTCCAGTTCAGTCAACTGCGGGCCACTAAGTTCGACCTGCCTGAAATACTGATTCACCTGTTGTTTCAATGACTGTTTCATGCGATCCCCCTCTGCTCCACACCTGCTTCAGCCTGCAAACGTCTACGCAGTCGGTGAATGCGTGATAGCAGTGTGCCGCGTGAGACCTCGAGTTTATCTGCGATCTCCTGCATGCTGAATCCCTCGACCGCCCAGAAAAAGAGCACCTCACGATCTAAGGGTTCCAGGGTTTTCCACAAAAGTGCAAGATCATGACTGGCGATGACCACATTCTCCAACGAGGACTCGCCCAGACTAACAGGGGCGTGGTCATCGATGTTTTCCTGCGGGAATGACTGTTGATGACGATACTCATCGATGTAGCGATTTTTCATTATCGTGCGAATATAGGCAGTACTCGTTGCTGTTCTGTCTGCCGGTTTGTTCAGACTGGTTTCTATCGCGCTTTGCAATAGATCATAGGCATCATCCTCATCTGCCGTCAGGGTGTAGGCGTATCGGTAGAGCTTTTGCAGATTTTTCCGATCCAGCTTCATGTAATTCCTTTATCGGTCTTCCATATTTTTTACCCAGCCTTTTTATATCATTCCCGGGAGAACATGCTGAACATCTGTTCCTTTCTCCAGCGCCATATCTACCATATGTTCGATATCCTGTGGGATGGTAAGTTCCAGCAGAATGATCCACTCACCCCTGTTAATACGTTCTATTTCAGGATGTCCCTGCTGACGATATACCAGAAGGCAATCCTCCTCAGACAGCGCGGCAACTTATTTCACAGCTTTATCACCCTGATGGCTTTGCCAGATATCATAAACCGGACAGGGAGTGCTCAAATAGAAATATTCATGAGGCGCATAAACGTACCCGTATATACAGACGAATGAGCAGGGAATTTGATTGCAGAGTAATTACAAAGAAAAAATCATAGTTTCCCTGGCAATTATTGTTACTATTTCCCAAATACGAGGAGACCCAAGCATGCTGGAACCAGGGAGTTGTAGTAAATGTCAGTGATACACAAGCTGATGTTGCCAGTAATCCTGGCACTACTGGCATACGCCTTCTGGCTCAGTTCTGATATTAAGCAAATCGCCGCCGGCGTCGCCATTTTTCTATTTGGAATTATGACCCTGGAGGATGGCTTCCGGCGCTTTTCCGGTGGTTTTCTGCAACGCTTCCTGCGTCACTCGACCGATCGGATGTGGAAAGCTCTGAACTTCGGAATTATCACCACGACGCTGATGCAATCCAGCTCACTGGTATCGATACTGGTAATTTCCTTTCTCTCCGCCGGGCTGATCCAGCTTGCGGCTGGTATCGGTATCATTTTCGGTGCCAACCTCGGAACCACTACCGGTATCTGGTTGGTGGCCGGCTTCGGACTAAAAGTAAACCTCTCGGTCTACGCCATGCCGATGTTGGCATTCGGCATTGTGATGATTCTGCAGAAGAGTCCGACATGGAAAAGCATAGGCTGGGTACTGGCAGGCGTCGGTTTCCTGTTCCTGGGTATCCACTACATGAAAGAAGGTTTTGATGCCTTTAGCGAAAGTATCGATCTTTCCACCTATGCTGTTTCCGGCTTCAGGGGCATGCTGCTATTCATATTGCTTGGCATCGTCGCCACGGTAATCATGCAATCCAGCGATGCGATGCTGGTACTCACGATTACCGCACTTGCGGCACATCAAATTACGTATGAAAATGCCCTCGCCCTGACAATCGGTGCCAATATGGGTACGACCGTTACCGCTATTCTCGCTAGCCTTGGTGCAAATATCGCTGGCAAACGTCTGGCTGCAGCCCATCTGATCTTCAATTTGATCACCGCTCTGATCGCCATCGTCTTCATACAGCAGTTCCTTATTGCCGTCGAATGGATCAGCAATGCTATGGGTATCGCGGGTGACAACTACGCACTCAGAATTGCCATCTTTCACACCCTGTTCAACCTGGTAGGCATAATACTAATGCTGCCGTTTGTGAACATGTTGATCAGACTGCTGGAGTGGCTGTTGCGAGAACCGAAAACAGTTATCAAAAAACCGAAATTCCTCAATGATGCTGCACTGGAATCACCGCAGGCGGCCCTCGAAGTGGTCTATAAAGAGTCGGAGCGCCTGTACAACCTGGCCACACGTGTGATTGCACACGGCATAGGCTGGCAAAAGCGTGACATACTCAGTTCGGATGACCTCAATATCCTGATTGAAAATCGGCAAATGCCGCCTTCCGAAGATATCGACGAAGCCTATGAAACACGCATCAAGCATGTTTATTCTGCAATCGTACAATTCGTCATTCGGGCACGCGAGCGTATTACCGGTACATACGGCGAAACCCTGATGGTCTATTCTAACGCTGGACGTGACCTTGTCGCTGCGATAAAGGATGTCAAGCATTTGCAAAAAAACTTGATGTACTTCATTCATAGCGACAACAAAGTGATACGTGATGCCTATAATAATTTGCGCAAACTGCTTGCCATGGTCATACGCAGGATCCAGCAGGCACGGGAAATGGATGATCCAGCCGAAGCAATGCTTATACTGGATCACGCACTATTGCAGATTGAGGAAAGTGCAACTGGTACTGCCAACCTTATTGAACCCTTGATACGAAGTCACAGCATTACTGCTGAAATGGCTACCTCATTGATGAAAGACACCGAGTATGCACACAATGCCTGCCGCAGCCTGTTATCCATGGCCAGGGCCCTGTTCACTGGCAGAGGTTCCACTACCTTACAACCAGGGAACCTCTGAATAAGGAACTGGAAGAAAAACTAAATCCGGAATCAGTTCTTTAGCCGTAGTACTTTTTTCAGTGCGATACTGGTAATAACTTTCCATGCCGCCAGCTACGATTGCCAGGGCGACTGCTTCACAGCCCTTGCAACACATTGGTTGAACCTGATGATTAATCTCTACATGTAAATCCAGTCTATCTGGTACTGGCTGACCACAATGAAAACAATGGATGTCCATATTTGATTGATCAGTCATGATTGAATTGTGCTAAGCCAGGGATTCTTCAGGTTGTGCAGGAGTTTTTTGTGTTGTCTACAAGCAGAAATTGATTTATATAAAATGACATAATTCACAAATTTGCATATACTTCGCGAGTTTTGCATCGAATTATCCTGGTAGCTTGTCATTTATATATACGGCTGGCATGATTAATCAGGAAAAATATCAATAAGTATATTATAATATTCTTCTTTGTATTAATCCCCTTAATAATTTAAACAACCCGAACAATCAGTTGAGAACCAGTATGCACGAAACCTACAACTATAAAGTGGTACGTCAATTTTCGATAATGACAGTTGTCTGGGGTATCGTCGGAATGCTGGTAGGCGTAATTATTGCCTCTCAGTTAGCCTGGCCGGCCCTGAATTTTGATGTTCCCTGGTTAACATTTAGCCGATTACGCCCCCTGCACACCAACGCCGTGATCTTTGCCTTTGGCGGCTCGGCACTTTTCGCAACCTCTTATTATATTGTGCAGCGCACCAGTCATGCCAAACTCTTTGCACCCGCATTGGCTTCTTTTACTTTCTGGGGCTGGCAACTGGTGATCGTTCTTGCTGCAATCACCCTTCCAATGGGCTTCTCTACTGCTAAAGAATACGCCGAGCTGGAATGGCCGATTGATATTCTCATCGCTGTGGTCTGGGTTTCGTACGCGATAGTTTTCTTTGGCACTATCGTCAAACGAAAAGTAAAACACATTTATGTCGCCAACTGGTTTTTAGGCTCTTTCATACTGACTGTAGCCGTGCTTCATATCGGCAATAGTGCCGCCCTGCCCGTCAGCCTGCTGGGCATGAAATCTTACTCAGCCTATGCCGGCGTACAGGATGCTATGGTGCAGTGGTGGTATGGGCATAATGCCGTAGGCTTCTTTCTGACCGCTGGTTTCCTCGGCATGATGTACTATTTTATGCCTAAAGCAGCTGGCCGCCCTATCTATTCCTATCGCCTGTCGGTGGTACATTTCTGGGCACTGGCTTTTACCTATATCTGGGCAGGCCCGCATCACCTGCTATACACAGCATTACCTGACTGGACACAGTCACTGGGCATGATCATGTCCCTTATTCTGCTTGCTCCCAGCTGGGGCGGTATGATTAACGGTATTATGACCCTGTCAGGAGCCTGGGACAAACTGCGTACTGACCCGATTCTTAAGTTCCTGGTTGTCGCAATCTCCTTCTATGGCATGTCTACATTTGAAGGTCCTATGATGGCCATCAAAACAGTCAACGCGCTCTCTCATTATACAGACTGGACTATCGGACACGTTCATGCCGGCGCCCTGGGCTGGGTTGCCATGATATCAATAGGATCTATGTATTTCCTTATTCCCCGTCTGTTTGGAAAAACCAGGATGTACAGCGTTCGTCTGATTGAACTCCACTTCTGGATTTCTACTTTGGGTGTTGTTCTTTACATTGCTTCAATGTGGGTTTCAGGTGTCATGCAGGGTCTGATGTGGCGTGCGACAAACTCGGATGGCACGCTCACTTACAGTTTTATTGAGAGTGTTGCGGCTATGCATCCATTTTATGTTACTCGAACTATTGGTGGGCTGATATTCCTTAGCGGTATGTTCCTGATGGCATACAACGTCTGGAAAACGGTAAGGGCTGATGATGCTTCTCCGGTAGATGCAATCATCCCTGAACCGGCTATTGACACTTCTCCGGTAGATGCAATCATCCCTGAACCGGCTCAATGAGGAGGAGAAGAATAATGTCACTTCAAGAAAAAACTGAAAAAAGTGTTCCTCTTTTGATCATCCTGAGCATCGTTGTGATTTCCGTCGGAGCGCTGGTTGAAATCGTCCCACTGTTTTTTATGAAATCAACCACAGAACCCATTGATGGCCTGAAGCCTTACACTGCCATGCAGCTAACCGGGCGCGATATCTATGTCCGTGAGGGGTGTAATACCTGTCATTCGCAGATGATCCGTCCATTTCGGGCTGAGACTGAACGTTACGGTCATTATTCGCTGGCCAGCGAATTCGTCTATGACCGGCCATTCTTATGGGGTTCCAAACGCACCGGACCTGACCTGCATCGAGTCGGTGGCCGTTATAGTGATGAATGGCACCGGATTCATCTAACTAATCCTCGTGATGTAGTACCACAATCAGTCATGCCGGGTTACCCCTGGCTGGCAAAAAACAGCGTGGAAGGTTCAAACATTGCAGAGAAAATGAAAACTCTGAGAATACTGGGTGTTCCTTACACTGATAAGGATATCAGCGGTGCCAGTGAAAAACTGAAAGGAAAAACGGAGATGGATGCAATGATCGCCTATCTACAGAATCTTGGCACTACCATTCCACTGGGAAGATAAAGAACATGGATAATATCGAATTTCATGGCTACTGGACCCTTGCACTCCTGATATTGTTTATTGCAATAGTAATCTGGGCCTGGAGTAGTAAACGTAAAAAAGAATTTGATGAACTGGCCAACTTGCCTCTGGATGAGGAAAAGTTTGCAAATCAGGTTGAAGGTAAAACATCAGGGGAAAAAGACGATGCCTGAATATAATTTACTGTCGGATTTCAGCAGTCCGCTCTGGGCCTGGTTTATCTTTATCGTCACTGTCGGTGGAATATTCTGGTGCTTTTATTTGCTTATGTCTCAGACAAAACTGGCAACAAAAGAAGGGGGCGACAAGATTCAGACAACGGGCCATAAATGGGATGAGGATATAGAAGAACTCAACACCCCAATCCCGCGCTGGTGGATGCAGCTGTTCATTGCTACAAATATTTTTGGTCTGGTATACCTTGTGCTTTACCCGGGCAGTGCCATTTTTGATGGCGTACTCGGCTGGAGCCAGGTTGGTCAGTACAACACGGAAATGGAAGTCGCTGAAAAAAAATACGGTGAGCAATATACCAATTACCTGAAGCAGAATATTGTTACACTCGCAAAAAACAAAGATGCCATCAAAACAGGCGGGCGACTATTCAGTACTTACTGCACACAGTGCCATGGCACAGACGCAGGTGGTGGACCGGGCTTTCCTAACCTGCGTGATAGCAGCTGGCTGTGGGGTGGAAAACCTGAGCAGATCAGTCAGACCATTAACTCTGGCCGCAGGGGCACCATGCCTGCATGGGGTGCAGTGTTAGGTGAATCCGGAGTCAAGAATGTCACTGCCTACGTTATGTCATTAAGCGGCAGAAAAACCTCCGGTGACCTAAAAGCTGGGGAAGAGAAGTTCAAGCAGCTCTGTATTGGCTGCCACACAGCAAAAGGAACAGGCAACATCGCTTTAGGTGCGCCTAACCTGACAGATAACAGCTGGTTATACGGCAGTTCGCGCCGTACTATTGCAAAATCTATCAGTGAAGGCCGTAATGGTCGTATGCCCGCATTCGGTGATTTTCTTGGTAAAGGTAAAACCCATCTGCTGGCCGCCTATGTCTATAGCCTGTCACAGGAAAAGTAATCTCAGCCAGGTATTAAGAGTACCCTTTAGATTGACACGACTGTTATCAATAATACCGGATAATGTCCGGTATTTTTTTCAGTCGCATGGAGTAAAATTATGTTCATCTGATAACACAATCAAAGGCTCATTTTATGTCTGAAAAAAAAGAAATCCCGAAAATACAGCGTGTGGTTGCCGTACTGTGGCCATCATTTCTGACATCCGGGGTGGCGATGATCCTGTTTTACTGGATTTTCTCTCCTGGCGAAGTGTTTCCTGAACTTGTCGCCAGTGGTGTCAGCAATATGGCATTTTACTCTGTCACCTTTCTTTTTCTGTGGCTGACCACGCTCACATCCTGCCTGCTGTCGTACTACTTCCTGCGCCCATGTAGTCGCTGGAATGATTAGTACAGAATACAGATCCCACTTAAGACCAGATTTCGCTTTTTATTTTTAAGAGAAAATATTCATGTCAGATAATGACAATACGCCGGTAAAACCCGAACAGGATTCCCTGTATGCCAAACGTGAGGAAATCTACCCACGTGAGGTGCATGGGATTTTTGCCAGTTGGCGTATTGCAATGGTGTTCCTGACACTGGGACTCTACTATATTCTGCCCTGGATAAACTGGGGCGAAGGTCGTCAGGCCCTGTTATTTGACCTCCCCAACAGAAAATTCAATATCTTCATGATGACGCTGTGGCCACAGGATCTTATCTATCTCTCTGTGTTGCTCATTATTGCTGCGCTGGGCCTGTTTCTATTTACATCCGTTGGCGGCAGATTATGGTGCGGTTTTTCCTGCCCGCAAACAGTCTGGACCGAAGTTTTCATGTGGATGGAGCGCAAGATAGAAGGCAGCAGACCGCAGCGTATAAAACTTGCCAAATCACCGTGGAATTTGACCAAAGTGATAAAAAAAGGTGGCAAGCATCTGGTCTGGATAATCTTCTCGCTGTGGACAGGTTTTACTTTCGTCGGCTACTTCACTCCCATCCGTGATCTGGCTGCTGCCATCCCCAGCTGGGATCTGGGACCCTGGGAAACCTTCTGGATATTCTTTTATGCATTTGCCACCTACGGCAATGCCGGCTGGCTACGGGAACAGGTATGTATCTATATGTGTCCTTACGCACGCTTTCAGGGCGTCATGTTCGATGATAACACCCTGATTATTTCCTATGATGAAATACGGGGAAATCCTCGCGGGGCACGCAAACGCGGCAAAGAAAAACCCGCAGGCAAAGGTGACTGCATAGACTGTAGCCTGTGCGTACAGGCCTGTCCAACCGGCATCGATATTCGGGATGGCCTGCAGTACCAGTGCATAGCCTGCGCTGCCTGTATCGACGCCTGCGATGATGTGATGGACAAAATGGGTTATGACCCCGGCCTGATTCGTTACACGACACATAACGAAGTCGTTGGCAAGGGCCGGCATATATTCAGACCGCGTATTATCATTTATTCGGTTATTTTGACCGGTCTAATCATTGCCATGCTCTGGTCACTCGCTACCCGTATTCCGGTAAGCCTTGATATAATGCGTGACCGAAACATCCTTTATCGTGAAGCACCAAACGGTGATCTGGAAAACGTCTTTAGTCTGAAGATATTGAATCAGGACAAAAAAGCCCACAACTTCGTCATTTCACTGGAAGGCTTGCCCAGTGCTGTACTAGACCCGGATCAGCCCGAAATACATGTAAACAGTGGAGAAATCGTCAACACCCTGGTCAGAGTTCGGGCCTCTGAGGATGCCATCAAGAATCGAAGCACAAGCATCAGCCTGCGTATCACCGCAACAGATGATAAAAAAATGACCGATGAAGAGGATACCCGCTTCATTGCACCTGCTGACTGGTTCCAGAAATGATTTCACAACAGAACGAACAGGTCACACGTCCCTGGTACAGGGAACCCATGGTATGGCTGATCATCGCCATCCCCCTGTCATCCGTTATCTATGGCACCTTCTTTTTTATCGTCTCTATCACCTCATTTGACGGCATGGTAGTTGATGATTACTACAAGGTAGGCAAACAAATTAACCGGGAGTTGAAACGGGACAAAGCGGCCCTGGCACACGGCCTGACGGCACAGGTGATGGTTGAAGATAAAACGGTAACTGTCTTCATTCTGGCAAACCAGGACTACACCGCACCACCTGCACTTGAAATCAGGTTTTTATATTCCACACGGGCTGATATTGATAAAGAAACGTTTGTTGAACTGATATCACCGGGAATCTACAAAGGTAGCATACCTAAACTGGAAACAGGTCGCTGGAATGTACAGATTGCCTCCGATGACTGGCGCCTGCTGGGTTCGATGCGCATGCCCGATGAGCGAAAGGTAGTTATTAAGCCATTAAGGAAATAGGGCTCAAGTTTCAAGACTAAATGTTGGGATTTAGCTCCCCAAAGGCTTATTTGACGGCGGAAACAATCCATGTGGTACCTCTCATGCGCAGGGTTTCGCCTTGCTTCATCGCATCTGCGACCTTGATTACCTCATCGATATAGTCCGAGCGAGCCGACTCTTCCAGTTGCCTGACGAGCGCCATGACTGGTGCGGCCAAATCCGATATCGCCTCCCAGTAGGCGCGGCCATCATCAACTTCAATGACATCGATTGCCATCTCTTCCAGTACGATATTTCTGAAACCTGCTGATGTGAGGACATCCTGTAAACGCTCTGAATCCGAAAAAGCAAATATACCGGGTGTGCCGGGAGGTGGCGCAGGGATGTCCATGTACTTGCTTAATGTCTTAATGAGTACACCCACAAATGGATTTTTCTCCGGGGCAGCCCAACAGGCCAGGCTAATGCGCCCATTCTGTTTCAGCGCCTTATGGGCAGCAGCGAGGCAGGCCTGCGGCTCTGGCATAAACATCAGACCCCAGCGGATGGTTACCGCATCAAACGAACCTGTCGTAAAGTCCAGTGTCTCAGCATCGATACAGTGGAACTCGATATTACCGAGATTCATTTTTCCGATTTTTTCGCGGGCAACGGCTAGCATTTCATCAACCAGATCGGTGCCGATGACCTTGCCAGACTCACCAACGATTTGTGCCGCTGATATCGCAGGTTCTCCCGTGCCTGAGGCAATATCAAGCAGTCTGGAACCGGAGGATATTCCGGACAGTTCAAGCATACGTTCAGTGACGGGTTCCCCTCCCTTTCGCAATAGTTCATCACGCCGTCTCCAGCCTTCGGCAGCCGATGTCCAGTTACTACGTTCGCGTTCTTTTAATTCAGATTTGTCGGGGCTTTCCATATTTTATCTCTCTTTGAAAATGGTTTGTTATACTATTCAACCAGTTTAATACCACAATTAGGACAATGTTTCGGCTGTTTCAGCCCCAGATATAATTTACCTGGATACCTGACTTGCTACTAATTTTTTTCAGATCAAAGTATACGGTGTCATTACCAAAAATTTCATAGGAATGTTCAACAACCATTCTTTCTGAATCATTTTCGTTTACCAGCTACTAGTTTCAATGGTAAACCCTATTTGCGTATTTCTTATTCGTTAGATTTTAATCAATAGTTATTATAGAAAAAAGGAGATTATGTATTTGGCGGAAATAAATATAATGCACGCTGCCAAAATCCATTTGATTACTTTCGCCGGTACATATTTTTGTGCCCTCGCTCCAAAATACATACCTCCAAAACCACCAAGCCCAAACAGAATACCTAGTAACCAGTCCGGGGAGATAACTATATTTGGATAAAAAGGGGCAATTATTTGATAAAATATTACTCCTGCTATTGAAGTGACGAATGTGCCCATTAGAGCAGCACCGGCAACAGTATAAACTGGGAGCCCAAAAAAACTTATAAATAATGGAGCAATTATGGCTCCACCACCTATCCCGTAGACACCTCCTATAATTCCAACAATAACACTTAGTGTCATTACGCCGATAGTGTTTATCTTAAATTCCTGTCCATAGAAATCATAAGATATTCGAGTCAAACTAAATTCTATTACAATTACTTTTGGTAATTGTTTGTCTGCTCCACGATGCTTCGAATTAAATTCTTTATTCAGTTTTTGGAATTTTTCATCCACTGAAAGTTCGCCTTTTTTATTTCTTTTTCCTTTTAATATGTCTTTGAGTAATCTTGAACCTATATAAAGTAGAATTAACCCTACAAACATTTTAAAATTTCGCGGATCAGGAAGATATTGAATGCGAATTATAGCCCCTATCAGGACACCTGGTAACGTACCGATAATGACCACCCAGGTTAATGGCCAAACCATACGCCCTTCTTTAATATATCGATATATACCGCTTGGAATCGCCACTATATTAAAAAGCTGATTTGTAGCACTTACAGCTGGGCTATTAAAACCGAGTACACTTACCTGAAAAGGCAGCAGCAGAAAAGCACCAGAGACTCCTCCCATTGATGTAAAGAAGGAGATAACAAAAGCTACCACTGGTGGGATGAAAGGATTTATTTCTATATTTGCAATAGGGAAATACATTTTTTCTCCGTTCCTTTTTTTTAGCCTGGCAATATAGCTGTGCGGTGCAAATAGGGTGCAGTGGAGTTTGCATCCACACACGCTAATTGTAGTGCTCGACAACCCAAAAGGGGATTAGAGATCAAAACTGGTGCAGAACCTTTGCATGGTGCTGGCTGGAATATCCGCTTACCAGACATGGCAGGCAAAATATGTAAAATTAGTAATGATTTTATAACTCTCAACAGCAGTCATTTTCAACTCAAGTGAAATCTTTTCCACTACAACCATTTGCGGAAGTTAAATTTAGTTGTAAAAAGCCTTTTTTGATTTATACATAGTTAAATAGATCCCTTTCCTCTACTTTCTCTTCGACCTTTGAAGGCCGTACCAGGATTCTTAGGTCTTAGGTCTCCATGATTTCGGCTTACGACTTACGACCCCCGACTTATTTCAATGCTCTTTGGTTGCCCTGAAATCAACTCCCGGAAACCTTTCTATCGTCAGATCAAGATTCACTCTTGTCGGGGCCAGATAAGTCAGACTATCTGAGCCATCAAGTGCCAGGTTGTTCGACGC
>DRJK01000020.1 GCA_011052215.1 Gammaproteobacteria bacterium | reverse complement strand
GCATGAGCCAGAATGCATTTGGCATTACTTATGGCAAGAAATACTAGGATAAGATCGGGTTTGCCAGCTTAGGGAAAAGGCCATGTACTGCATGGCCTTTTTTTATTTGAAAAACATAAATTTTCGGGGAAAAATGATGAGTATGACCAGAAGTGTGCAATATGGGTTGTTGCTGCTGTTGATGTCCATGATTCAGTCCGTAGCAGCGGATGTCAAGCTCAAGCCACATGTGCTTGCCTCGCAATCGGAAGGGAACTACAAGGCGATTGTCGATGAAACGAGGGGCAAGCTTAAGGGGGCCGGTTTCGAGGTCATTGGCGAGTACAGTCCGTACAAAGGTACCACCATTATTGTTGTAACCAATGAGGAATTGAAAAAAAATGCGGCCGCCTCCAGGCATGGTGGTTTTGGGGCGGTGCAAAGGGTTTCGATTTCCCAGGTGAAAAAGCAGGTTCAGATTGCCTTCACCAACCCGGTTTATATGGCCAATGTATATCGCATGAAGGGTGATCTGAGTGCTGTCAGGCAGAAGCTCGAAAAGACATTGGGCAAGGTTAAGGACTTCGGTGCGGAGGAGGGCCTCACTGCCGAGGACCTGCGAGAATATCACTACAAAATATTCATGGAATACTTTGATGAGCCGTATGAACTGGCCAGCTTTACCAGCCATGATGAGGCTGTCAAGGCAGTTGAGAAAGGCCTGGCTGCCGGTCGGGGTGGTGTTTCCAGGGTATACCGACTGGACATACCTGGCAAGGATGAAGTGGTCTTTGGTGTCGGCATGACGCGAGGATGCAGTGGCGATGAATATATCATGAGCAGGATTGATTTTGCTGATATTAAATCAGCGACACATTTACCATATGAGATAATGGCCTCAGGGAAAGATGTTGTGGCGCTGCATGCCAGGTTTCGCATAGCCCAGAGCTTTCCAGATTTGAGTATGATGGGGAGTAACAGTTTTATGTCCATCATGTGCGCACCAGGTGAAATAGAAGAGGCGCTGACTGCTGTCGTGAAAGGGGAAAAGAAAAAAGAAGAGGATTTTTAATCTCTGAGGGGGAATGGCCATGTCAGGTTTAAGGTGTGCGCCATTCCTCCATTTTACTCGCCCAGCACAGGCTCCGCCGGCGTGATGCGATGCCATTTATGCCCCGCCGGGTTACTGCGGGGCAGTTTATTTTCAGGATCAAAATTGCCAGGTTTTCAAGGCCCCGCATAACGGGGCTTTTTACGGGCATGGATTTATGCACGCAAAGCGGGGCCTTGTTCGGCAGAATCCTTGTCGTGACAGGCACAAAATAATAAATATGTCACTGATAATAATGGGTTATGAGAATTTCCGGTTATGTGGCATGCCTGCCGTATAAATTCAATACCAGCTAAGGTTTGCCGATTTCTGGTCGATACCTGAATATAAGTTTGTATTACAGTCAAACAGGGTAAGTAGATTAAGGAATAATTGTTATGGGAAAAAATGCGCTGATCGGTTTAATTAGTAGCCCGGGGATACTGCGAAGGGTGTTCCTGTCGTTTTTGGGAATAGGTGTTGTTGTTGGCGTCGTTTTTCCTTTTCTTATTGCCCTGTTGCTTGGTGACAAGGTAGATTATGGCACAGTTTTTTATGCGGCCTGCATACTTGCCGGTATTTTTGTGACCGTGGCCAATACGCTGGTTGTTCATTTCATGCTGATTAAAAAATTACTGCCTCTGGCCGAGATGTCCAAGGCCCTGGCCAGCGGGGATGTTGACCACCGATGCGAGATTAACAGTCAGGACATGATTGGAGAGATCGCGACGGCAATGAACGGCATGGCGGGAAATATCCAGTCTGCACTCAATGAGGTCGCCAGCGTCACCCAGCAGGTTGATGAGGCATCTGTTCGTCTGAAAAATGTCAGCGAAGAAACAGACACTTGCTTGCAGGGTCAGCAGCAGGAAACCGAACAGGTGGCCGCAGCCATGAACCAGATGACTTCCACATTCCAGGAAGTCGTGCGAAATGCCGAACAGGCATCAGAGTCCTCATCACATGCAAGGGCGCAGGCAATGGATGGCGCCCTGGTTGCAACCGAGGCCATGGGTGGACTGGAATCGCTGGTGAGGCATATTGGCGAGGCCGTCAATGCTGTTAATAGCCTGAGAGCAGATTCGGATAATATTGGTACTGTCCTGGATGTTATCCGCGGCATTGCCGAGCAAACCAACCTGCTGGCTTTAAACGCTGCAATCGAGGCCGCGCGGGCCGGTGAACAGGGGCGTGGTTTTGCCGTGGTGGCAGATGAAGTGAGAACGTTGGCCAGCCGGACCCAGAAGTCGACCCAGGAAATCCAGGCCATGATCGAGACCTTGCAAGGCAATACTGTTTCGGCCGTGAGCGTGATGGACCAGGTCAGGTCACAGGCAGAGTCCAGTAGCAAACAGGTTGAGGCGGGTGCCGAGGCATTGGCAGAGATATCCGGTGCCGTGCAGACACTGGACTCCATGAATACACAAATTGCCAGCGCGACGGAGGAGCAGCTTTCCGTGGCCGAAGGAATTAACAGAAGTATCCATACTATCAGTGATTCGACCGAGCAAACGGCGGCCGGTACGCAACAAACGGCCTCATCGAGTGAGCAGTTAACCGGACTGGTGAATCGTCTGCGATCGGCTGTAGGCGGGTTTGGCCAGTAATAGAATCTAAAATCTGTTTGATAAAAAAGCACCCTTGCGTGTCTGAACGCAAGGGTGCTTTTTTATGTGTCTCGACTGTCCGCAGTCACATGCCCTGATGGATGACCTGAATAATTGATCGAAATATCGTGATATTGTCATACTTACGCTTATATCAAACATATTTTAGGGGTATAATTTTATTCTATGTTAATTTTTGTTAATATAGCCGCTATTCCATTTATCAGTGTAGGGATTCTTCATGGCAGATCGCAGACTACAGGTGTTTCATACGGTTGCCCGTCTATTGAGTTTTACCAAGGCGGCCGAAACCTTGCACATGACTCAGCCGGCAGTGACCTTTCAGGTACGTCAACTGGAAGAATACTTTAATACCCGGTTGTTCGACAGAACACATAATCGCATCAATCTGACCGAGGCGGGCAGGCAGGTATTTAATTATGCCGACAAGATTTTTGTGCTTTATGCCGAGATGAATAATGCCGTCCGTGAAGTAACGGGCGAAGTCAGCGGGGCACTGGTAATCGGTGCAAGCACAACCATTGCAGAATATATGTTGCCCTCTTTACTGGGGGATTTCAAGGCCAAATATCCTGATGTGACGGTGCATCTGAAGGTCTCCAATACGGATGGAATTGTACATATGGTTGAAAACAATGACATCGATCTGGGCGTCGTCGAGGCCCCGGTGAGCAATAAAAATCTGGTGGTGGAGGTTTGTCGCAGTGATGAACTGGTCGCGATTGTTTCACCACAGCATGAGTTGGCAGGCCAGGAGTTTCTTCAGCTAAAATCGCTGGTGGAATATCCTTTTATATGCCGTGAGGAAGGTTCCGGTACCCGGGAGGTTATTTCTGAACATATGCATGTCAACGATGTGAATACCGCTGAGATGAATATCTGTATGGAGCTGGGTAGTCCGGAGGCTATAAAAGGGGCCGTTGAAGCCGGCATGGGTATATCAATTACCTCAAGGGCGACGATAAGCAAGGAGTTGCAATTGGGTACGTTGGTGGCATTGAAGCTGGACCCACCATTGGAGCGTCCATTTTCTTTTGTCCATCAGAAGCAGAAATTCAGACATCGTGCAATGGATGAACTGCTGGAATTTGCCCGTCAGTACTGCAAGGATCATTTGTTAGCATCTGAGCAAGGCTAATGTTCTAGCAAGTTTTAATAATTTCCAGAAGGAACGTGGCATAATTCCCTTTGATGGATAAAAAACAGAAAAAATTAATCAGGTTGTTTTCTGACCTGGATGCTGACCGGCAATACGCCTTGCTGGAATATGCAGAATTTCTTGCAGGTCGTTCTTCCCGGGAAAACAAGCCAGGTCCTTCACCTGAACGCATTCCACGACCGGACAACGAAACGGTGATAGGGGCCGTCAAGAGGTTGTCGACTTCGTACACCATGTTGGACAAGCAATATATGTTGCATGAATTGTCCGGTTTAATGGCGCAGCATATGCTCCAGGGAAGGGCTGCAGATGAAGTTATTGATGAGGTTGAAAAAGTTTTTGAAAAACAATACCAGGTCTTGATGGAAAAACAGGAAGGGTAATATGCGGCTATTCAAGGAATGGTTCAGGCGGTATCTTTCCAACCCACAGGTTGTCATCCTGCTCACTTTTCTGACGCTGGGTTTTGTTATTGTACTCTTTACTGGTGATATTCTGGCACCGGTCCTGGCCAGTATGGTGATCGCCTATCTATTGCAGAGTATTGTCACCAAGTTACAACGCATCGGTATGTCGCAACTACCTGCAGTCCTGACTGCATTTATGCTTTTTCTGGCGGTTTTGTTGTTGCTGTTGTTCTATGTTACACCCGAACTATCCCAGCAGGTATCACAACTTGTACCCCAATTGCCCGAAATGATAGAGAAGGGATTGGTTCAGTTGCAGGCCTTGCTGCAGAAGAATCAGTATATTTCCGAACAGCAGATTCTTGAAATTATCAATAATATCAAAAGCGAGATTTCAAGTTATGGGCAATCACTTCTGATCTATATTTCCAGTTCTATTCCCGACATTATTACCCTGGTGGTTTACCTGATTTTGATGCCCATGCTGGTTTTTTTCTTTCTGAAGGACAGGGATTTGATGATAGACTGGGCAAGTGGTTTCATGCCAAAGGATACAGAGCTGAGTAGTGAGGTCTGGCGTGATGTGGATTTGCAGATAGGAAACTATGTGCGCGGTAAAATGCTCGAGATTATGGTTGTCTGGATAGCGTGTTATATCGCATTTGCCGTTATGGGGCTCAATTATGCCTTTTTGCTGGCGGCAGCCGTTGGCCTGTCAGTGATTATCCCTTATATCGGCGCAGTGGTGGTGACCATCCCGGTTGCACTGGTGGCCTATTTTCAATGGGGCTGGAGTGCAGATTTTGCTTATCTGTTGATATCTTATCTGGTGATTCAGGGTATTGACGGGACGGTCATCGTACCCTTGCTTTTCTCGGAAGTGGTCAACCTGCACCCGATTGCAATTATCGTTGCCGTGCTTTTTTTTGGCGGTTTGTGGGGGTTCTGGGGAGTTTTTTTTGCCATTCCACTGGCAACGGCCGTACAGGCGATCATCAAGGCCTGGCCAAAAGAGAATGCTGAATTATCGGGTGAATTGTAGGAGCAGCAAAAGGGTGTTCCCGTAAAACGGGTCGATGGGGGAACAGGTGGGAGAGACATTCTGTCTTGATAATCGCGCCTGGAAAGGCACTCCCGCGGGGTTGCCCCGTAAATGAAAACAATTATTAACCCGGCGTCCCCTGTGCCCCGGGGGTTCAACCCGGGTTCAAAATTATATAAAGCCGGTAACAGGACAGGCAATCTTCCGCAGCTTAACGGCCTTATTCCGGTAGTGTTTTTCCCGGGTTCAGGATATTTTTCGGGTCAAACTGCTGCTTGATCTTTTTCATTAGTCCCAGTGTGACCGGGTCAATTTCCCTGTCGATGAAATTACGTTTCTCAAGTCCTACCCCGTGTTCGCCCGAGAGCGTCCCGTCCAGTGACAGCACCAGGTCAAACACATGGCCCAGGCAGATTTCCGCCTCTTGTAGCTGGTCGTCTTTATCAGGGTCGATTAGCAGGTTTACGTGTATATTGCCGTTACCGGCGTGGCCGAAATTGACAATGGCTATCCCATGTTGTTCTGACAGGTGCTCCAGTCCTTCCAGTAATGCCGGTATATTCGAAACCGGTACAACAATATCTTCATTTATTTTTTTTGGCGCAATTTTTCGTAACGCCGGTGACAATGCCTTTCTTGTTCGCCAGAGTGATTGCCGTTCCTGCTCATTTTCAGCATCTTCGATTGACAGCAGGCCATCATTTGTGGCGGCGCACTTAATGGACTGGATAGAGTCTTCCATGCCGGAACGGTTACCATCAATCTCTATCATTAAAATGGCGTCGGCGACCGGCATTTCAATATCTGAATACTCACGAATCATGTTGATCGATGCCTTGTCTATAAACTCAAGCGAACTGGGTGTAACAGGTTGAGCCATGATGGCAGACACCGCCTTGGCGGCATTCTGTATGTCACGGTAAACGGCCTTTAGTGAGTGGGTTACTTCCGGGAGCGGAGTCAGTTTGAGCGTGGCCTCAGTGATCACGGCCAGGGTTCCTTCCGAGCCAATCAACAATCTTGTCAGGTCGTAGCCGACCACACCCTTGGTTGTGCAAACGCCCGTGTGGATTTCCTCGCCTGTGCCGATGACCGCCCTGAGTCCCAGCGTGTTTTCTCTCGGCGTACCGTATTTGACTGCCCTCGGTCCGGCCGAATTATAGGCCAGGTTACCACCCAGCGTACAGAATTCTGAACTGGTTGGGTCAGGAGGCCAGAAAAAACCGTGTTGAGCGGCGGCCTGTTGAATGGCCTGATTTGTCACGCCGGGCTGGGCAATCAGGTAGCGGTTAGCCGGGTCTATTTTCAGGATTTTATCCATTCGTTCAAGTGACAGGATCAGCCCACCTGATACCGGCACGGTTGCACCCGTGGTTCCGGTTCCACGTCCACGTGTTATCAGAGGAATTTCATATTGATGGCAGAGGTCGATGATGTTTTTTACTTGCGATGTTTCCGTCGCAAATACCACCAGGTCCGGGCTTGCCTGCCGGCGACTGTTGTCATACCCGTATACCCAGCAGTCTGTTTTTTCTGTCAGTACATTTTCCTGTCCGACACAGGCCCTTATTTGATGAGTAAATTTATCCGCTATCAACATACGAGGCAGTCTAGGTGAAAACAGCCGGAATGACCAGACAGGCAGTTTCCGGTCTGGCCCGCAAAGGCCGGGTCTTTTTTTGGCTAGTCCGATTCCATGTCCTCACCTTTAATATGTGGTTGCACTTCTGTCCTGTTAACCCATGACGAATATAGTTGAAATGTAAGCGGCAAGTGCGTTTTGGGCTAAATTGGGCAATCCGGACATGAAACCGGCAAGCCTGATCAAGACACGCAAAACATGCCATCCATGGCGGCTCGGCTGCCGCGTCCGTGCGGCAGACGGTCT
>DRJK01000019.1 GCA_011052215.1 Gammaproteobacteria bacterium | reverse complement strand
CATTCCTGGTGGTTTAAGTATTATGCGCCTTTCACCTTATTCGGGCCGTTAGCTCAGTTGGTAGAGCAGTGGACTTTTAATCCATTGGTCGAGCGTTCAAGTCGCTCACGGCCCACCATATTTCAGGGGCCAGTAACCAGGAAAAGCAATAAAGCACTTGACACAGATTTAGTGTGAAGCATCATATAAAAGTCCCTGGTTCCTAGCCTTTATACATCTCAACACCCGGGTTTGGACCCAGGCCCTTGATCTTGGGTTCATTGAAGTCAGAGATCTTGACCACGGTTTTCTGGTCACGCAGATACTCTGAAACCAGGTCCCAGATAGGTTTGCCTTCCAGGGGCTGTGCAACACTGGCCCAACCGGCAACAACATACTTCTTGCCGGGCGAGATAGGCTTGCCATTCAGCTCCATGTCGGTTATACGATTGCCTATCTTTTCAGTTGGCGAGATCGCAAATTTCAGACCCCCTACCCGGACCATATCACCACCCTGTTGATAGTAAGGGTCCGTATTGAATATATTGTCGCCGACATCTTCCAGGATTGTCTTGATATATTCTCCAGTCATTTCGTTTCGTGTAACAACGGGATAGGTCAGCCCTGTCTGGGTCATGACATGCTCAAAGGTGATGTCCTGGCCAGGCAGGACGCTGACACCCCAGCGGAAGCCGGGCGAGAACGAAATCTCGGCATCCTGTACATCAATCAGGGCATCACAGATGAGTTGGTCGAAGGTACCGTTAAAGTTACCACGCCGATACAGCAGGTCACCGGCAACGGCCAGCTTCTCTTCCAGCTTCTTCTTCATGTTGAATGATGTGCCGTTATAGGTAACGTCCTGATCACGTACCTGGTCGATATATTTTACCATGGTGGCATCGGGTTCGATCAGGTCGGAGAATATGGGCAACATCTTGAAGCGGAAGTCGCGAACCTTGCCAGCCTTCACATCAAAGTCCAGTACCGACAGGAATTTTGCGTTGGAGCCGGAATTGATGACCAGTGTTTTGCCGCCCGGATTACTGACCTGGACAGGCTGTGGAATGGCATCATGCGTGTGCCCGCCCATAATTGCGTCTATACCGGTCACACGGCTGGCCATCTTAAGGTCTACATCCATACCATTATGTGACAGGACTACAACGACCTGTGCGCCTTCTCCGCGGGCCTTGTTGACCATTTCCTGCATATTCTCATCACGAATACCGAAGCTCCAGTTGGGCACCATGTATCTCGGGTTGGCGATGGGTGTGTAGGGGAAAGCCTGGCCGATAATGGCAACCGGAACGCCGTTTACTTCTTTTATCGTGTAGGGCTTGAATACCTGTTCCTCAAATTCCTTGTCAACGATATTTTGTGCAACGAAGTCGATTTGCCCGGCGAAGTCATTTTCTATGATCTCCTTGACCCGGTTAGCGCCATAGGTGAATTCCCAATGGCCTGTCATGACATCGACACCGAGAAGTTTTTGCGCATCGACCATATCCTGTGCGTTGGTCCACACGGCAGTACCCGAGCCACCACCCCAGGTGTCACCACCATCCAGTAACAGTGATCCGGGTCGGGAAGCCCGAATACTTTTAATCAGGGTGGCAAGGTGGGAAAAACCACCAACCTTGCCGTATTTTTTTGCTGCCTCGGTGAAATTCAGGTAGGTAAATGCATGTGCATCAATTGTATTGTTTTTCATGCCGTATTTTTTCAGGAAAGACTCGCCGACCAGATGCGGCGGTTTACCCTTCATGCCTGCAATGCCAATATTGACATTGGGTTCACGGAAATAAATGGGCAGGAGTTGGCCATGGCAATCTGTGTAATGTATCAGAGAGACATTACCAAATGCCGGCACTTCATACATATCACTCGGGATCTTGAGTGACTTGACTCCTGTTGCCTTGGCGACTGCACCCTGTTTACCTTGTGAACTGGAATCGCAAGCTGTCAGGTTAAAGCCGGATGCACTGGCGACTGCAAGCATTTGCAGAAATTCACGTCGGGACATATTCATGGATAAAACTCCTCAAAATTCTATTTTTTTAAATTTATTTTCTGTTAGCGCGGACAGATATTATTACTGAATTAAAGGTTAAATATTTTTAACTGGTTGTTTTCAGTAAACAACTCATCGGCTAAATATACCTTTTGTAGCCTGTTATTTCTACTAAAAAACAACTGATCTGTTTTTTAACCCGGAATCATCGGTCGGGCGGCAGGGCGAGTGCATTTATTGATATGAGCGGCAAGGCGGGATGAAGCGGAATTGTGAGCCATTCCAATAACCCTGAACGTTGTTAATCGCGTTAAAAGATGCGTTAACCAGGTCGTATCAATAACTTAGGGTGCAATCGTTGCAGTTAACTGATAATTACTGGTTTAAGTGTTCCCCTGAACAGGTCATTGCAGGAACTTGTTATATAACTGTTATATACAGGCATAAAAAAACCCGGCCAATGGCCGGGTTTTAAGTTAATTGTTTAAATTAACTTACTGTCGCAAACCAGGTGCATTGACCTCAATCCCGTTACTCATATAAGTATGGAAATACTCAAGGGCATTGTATGCAGCATGCTGAGCCTTCATTGGTTTTGCACGTACCTGTTTATTACAACCAGTGTAACGGCGCTGGAGTGTGCCGTAACCATCCAGGGGACCACGCTTGTTTTTCTTGGCGAAGGTCTTTTTGGCCCATTTTTTACGCCATGCCGGCCAATGTGTGACTTGACCAAGAGCCGGGCTTAACAGGTGGCCACGTACCCTCATGCCAGCATTACCAATATGGCAGTCGGCACATGAAAAGTTAAGCTGTCCACGTTTGGCATAGAAAAAGCGTTTGCCACGTTCATATATGGCCTGGGCGCGCTTGTCATTGGGGACCTTGATATTGAGTTT
>DRJK01000018.1 GCA_011052215.1 Gammaproteobacteria bacterium | reverse complement strand
TCTGATTAATTCTGGACGAAGCAGATTGTGCTCGGAAAATACAGATTCAAGGCGTCGAATCGCACGTAATAGCAAGCTATTGCGAAGATTCGCAATGCAGAAGCCGGGTTTTCCGAGTGCAAGATACGCGTTCATGAATCGATCAGAAGTTCCTTAATCAGTACCAGGTGCCTTTCGGCGTTCAACCCTGGCACATCCAGTTTCTCTATTTTCCAGATGCGGTAGCCATCGGGTATATTTTCCAGCTCTGCCATCGGGTAGGTCCCTTTCATCGCCAGAATAACGGCATCCACTGCCAGCAGGTTCTGTGTCCCTGTAATCAGGGTTTCCATATTGCTATAGGCGCGGGCGATAATGGTATCAAACGGCTGCTCTGGTCGAAAAGATTCTATCCTCTGCGAAATAACGGTAACATTTTCAAGCTTTAGTTCCGTTATTGCCTGTTGCATAAAACGGGTTTTTTTCTGGTTACTGTCCAGCAGTGTAAATTCTGTATCGGGATTGATTATCGCCAGCGGGATCCCGGGGAGCCCTGCACCGGAACCAACGTCCAGCACCTGCTGGCCCTGCAGAAAAGGGCTCACAACAAGGGAATCCATAATATGGCGTGTCACCATCAGACCGGGATCACGCACAGATGTCAAATTATAAACTGTATTCCATTTGTCCAGCAACCGGAGGAAATGAACAAATATTTCCACGCCCCCTTCAGGCGTGTCGAAAGGGAGTGACCGGATATGTCCTTCCAGTGATTTAACCAGATCCTTCAGGTTTGTGGTTGATGAGGGATGCCTGGCCCGGCTTACCCTGGGTTTTCTTAATGAGCCCACGAGATTGGTCTACCGGGTTGCAATATCCGTAAATTTTTTCAATGCCCCGGTCATTTTTTTAACTATCTTGGCCCGGTCTTTAATGCCATGTCGGTTGGCCAGGTAGGCCGGATCATTATAGGTCAGCCACACCTGCCCCTTTTCATCTTCCCAGGCCAGGGCCTTCATGGGCAGATCAATGCCTGATGTCTGTTTGCTGGTAAACATGTGGCTCCCCAGTTTCGGGTTTCCAAAAATCAGTAATTCGGTCGGTCGTAACTTGATCCCTGCTGCGGCGGCTTTTCTGGAGTGCGACCAGCGTAATGCGATGGTAATTCCCTTTTTCTTAAGAACGGCTTCAAGTTTGTTGATCGTCTCGGTTACACTGTTCTTGCTGAGCCTGGTGATCAGGCCATTTGAGTCGGCAAGAACAGGGAACGAAACCAGTAGTACTGTCACCATGATGAAAATATTTTTCATAACTCCCCCTTTATCGTGACAACGTCGGGGTGAGAAAGCCTGACGTTCCACTTATTAATTCCGGTACCATGCGCAGGTAATGAATCCGCTTGACTCGTTTTAACATGAATACCACTACGCAGACAATTTTTTCCGTTCTTTCTTGATATGAACCAGCAGCAACGAAACAGCCGCCGGGGTCATTCCCGGGATACGGCTGGCCTGACCGATTGTTGCGGGGCGGACATTGTTTAATTTTTCTGTCACTTCAAATGATAACCCGCGTACTTTTTTGTAATCCAGGGCCTGCGGTATAATCGTTTGCTGGTGTTTGCGGTGCCTGGCAATTTCCTGTTGCTGCCTGCCGATATAGCCAGAATATTTTATCTGTATCTCGACCTGTTCCGCGACCTTCGGGTCAGAAACCGCTTTTCCGCAACCTGCAAGCGTCATTAAACTATAATAACCGACTTCGGGCCGGCTAAGTAACTCATCCAGTCTTGCCGCCCGGCCCAGGGGTTTGCCAAGAACCGCCGTCACGGCATTCTGGTCGACTTTCTCAGGGGCCAGTGACGTGGTTTGCAGGCGCTGTTTCTCCTTTTCAACGGCCTCCCTTTTTTTCTCAAAGGCCTGCCAGCGCCTGTCATCGACCAGGCCCAGTTCACGTCCGATTGAAGTCAGCCTCAGGTCTGCATTATCCTCACGCAGGATCAGGCGATATTCTGCCCTGCTGGTGAACATCCGGTACGGCTCGGTCGTTCCACGCGTAATCAGGTCATCAACCAGCACGCCGAGGTAGGCCTCATCCCGCTTCGGTGTCCAGGGCTCGCTCTCATTTGCACGTCGACAGGCATTGATGCCCGCCAGCAGGCCTTGTGCCGCAGCCTCTTCATAGCCGGTTGTGCCGTTGATCTGGCCTGCAAAAAACAGCCCCTGGATAAACCTGGTTTCCAGTGACGGCTTGAGATCACGCGGATCAAAAAAATCATATTCAATTGCATAGCCCGGGCGGGTGATGTGTACGCGCTCAAAACCCTTCATAGACCGGACCAGTTCATATTGCACATCAAACGGCAAACTGGTCGAGATACCATTCGGATAGACCTCGTGTGTTTTCAACCCCTCCGGCTCAACGAAAATTTGATGGGCGCTTTTATCTGCAAAGCGGACAACCTTGTCTTCAATCGATGGGCAATAACGTGGCCCGATACCATCAATCAAGCCGGTATACATCGGCGACCGGTCCATGCCCGAACGAATAATGTCATGCGTGTGCTCGTTGGTGTGGGTAATGTGGCAAGGTATCTGCTGCGGGTGTTCATCTACGGTGCCCAGATACGAAAATACCGGCAGCGGCATGTCACCCGGTTGTTCTGCCAGAACAGAATAGTCGATCGTGCGGCCGTCAAGGCGTGGTGGTGTGCCGGTTTTCAGGCGGCCGACCCGGAAGGGAAGTTGGCGTAATTTTTTCGACAGGGTATTCGATGGCGGGTCGCCTGCCCGGCCACCCTGATAATTTTCAAGGCCGATATGAATCAGTCCACCGAGAAAGGTACCTGTGGTCAGCACCACAGACCTCGCATAAAAACGCAGGCCCATTTGGGTCACGACACCCGCTATCCGGTCATTTTCTATAATCAGGTCGTCAACGGCCTGCTGAAACAACCTCAGGTTTTGCCGGTTTTCCAGTGTCTGGCGAATCGCCTGCCTGTACAGTACCCGGTCGGCCTGTGCACGGGTGGCCCTGACGGCGGGCCCTTTACGTGCATTTAATGTACGAAACTGGATGCCGGCCAGGTCGGCCGCATGGGCCATGATGCCGCCGAGTGCATCGATCTCCCTGACCAGGTGCCCCTTGCCAATGCCGCCAATGGCCGGGTTGCAGCTCATCTGCCCGAGTGTTTCGATGTTATGGGTCAGCAACAGCGTATGGGCACCCATGCGCGCCGATGCCAGGGCCGCCTCGGTACCCGCATGGCCACCGCCAATCACGATGACATCAAAATGCTGTCCGCTCTTCATTTGATTACCTGTGTCTTCCTGGGCCGCATATTTTATTCCTAAACCGTGAATATGGCCAATATACTATAATATATAGATCATGCCTGACGGGGCCACCTGTCTTTGCTCCCCTTAACGGCAGTGCCTCTTTGTGTCTCACCGCCTCAGGCGGTGGTTTACCTGATTTTAATTATTATCACGGCCAGCGGTATGGGCTCGCCTCACTTTCGAGTTGGCGCCTGAAATACCACGATATGAACTTCCGTTAACCCGTAACGAGTGCAGTTGAAGATTAAGCGGCAAGTCGGGTTTGAGTTAAATTGAAAAATTCGGACATGAAGTCACCATAGCCCAATAAAGGCCGGCAGCCGGGCGGCCATGGGTGGCATCTTTTGCGTGCCTTTATTTGGCTATGGCGATTTTATGTCCACGCTTTGGTATGTGCTTCAAAAGCCTAACGGGGCAGTCGTGATTTAGTGTTGAATAAACAGAACATCTGGCCGGGCTTATCGGGCCTCAAACGATTACTTTTATTTGCCAATACAAAAACTGGAGAAAATATTACCCAGCAGATCATCGCTTGAAAACTCGCCGGTGATTTCAGCAAGATCCTGTTGGGCCTCACGAAATTCCTCGGCCGCCAGCTCTCCGGCCTTGGCATTTTCAAGCTGCTCTCTTGCCATGGCAATATGGCCGCCTACCCGCTCCAGCGCATCGAGGTGTCTGCGCCGGGCCGTAAATTCACCTTCACTGCCAAACTGATAACCAACACACGCCTCAAGATGCGCCCTTAACAGATCAACGCCTTCGCCTGTTCTGGCGGATAAGGTAATCTCTACATCCTGTTTGTCTGTCAGTGCCGGTTTGCTTCCGGACAGATCACATTTATTCCTGATAATCGTCAGCCCCGGGCCGGCGGGCAACTGGTCCAGGATCTTTTCCTCCGCTGCCGTTACACCGATTTTGTCATCGACCAGCAATAACACCCGGTCGGCCTTTTTGATCTCGGCCCATGCCCGCTCGATACCAATCCGTTCAACCTGGTTTTCAGATTCCCTCAGCCCTGCCGTGTCGATGATATGCACCGGCAGGCCGTCTATATTGATGTGTTCGCGCAAAACATCACGCGTCGTGCCGGCCATATCGGTCACAATCGCCGCGTCCTTGCCTGAAAGTACGTTGAGTAAACTTGATTTACCGACGTTGGGTCTGCCCGCTATCACGACGGTTATCCCTTCCTGCAACAGTGTCCCCTGCCTGCTCGAATTCAACAGGTCGGTAAATTCCTCCTCCAGCCGGTCAAGGTGTTTATAAATATTTTCGTCTGACAGGAAGTCAATCTCTTCCTCCGGGAAATCAATCGCCGCTTCAATATACATTCTAAGCCCGGTCAATCCCTTGAGCAGTTGATTCACACGCCTGGAAAATTCACCCTGAAGTGATCTGGCTGCGGCCCTTGCCGCCTGTTCGCTGCTCGCGTCGATGAGGTCTGCTATGGCCTCGGCCTGGGCCAGATCAAGTTTGTCGTTCAGAAATGCCCGTTCCGAGAATTCCCCCGGTCTGGCAATGCGTGCCCCGCCTTTAATGCAGCATTGTAATAGCATGTCCAGAATAACGGGGCCGCCATGGGCCTGTAGTTCAACGACATCTTCACCGGTAAATGAATGGGGTGACCTGAAAAACAGGGCGATGCCCTGGTCTATTACTTCTCTGGAGGAATTATAAAATGAACAGAAATCAGCCTGCCTGGGTATCGGCACCTTGCCCAGGATCAATTCTGCTATTTCTGAGCTGCGCGTACCCGAGATACGAATAATACCAATGCCACCACGCCCCGGGGGGGTGGCGATTGCTGCTATTGTGTCATCTGTTATCAAGACGCGTCACCCGGTGGCTGTGAGTGAGCTGCCAGGCTAATGGTCTGACACGTCAGCATGACAGACCACAGGGAACCCGTTTACTTGGCAGCGCCTACCCTTTTTGTAATGACCCATTGCTGCGCAATAGACAAGGAATTATTGACTACCCAGTACAACACCAGGCCGGCCGGGAAGAACAGGAAAAATACCGTGAATATAACCGGCAGTGCCATCATGACCTTGGCCTGAACCGGGTCCATCGGTGCCGGGTTCAGCCTTTGCTGGATGAACATGGTTGCGCCCATCAGCAGGGGCAGTACAAAATAAGGGTCCTTGGCTGACATGTCCGTTATCCAGAGCATAAACGGTGCCTGCCTCAATTCAACGGCCTCAAGCAATACCCAGTACAAGGCAATAAAGACCGGTATCTGCACCAGGATTGGCAGGCATCCGCCCAGCGGGTTGATCTTTTCCTTTTTATAGAGCTCCATCAGGCCCTTGTTCATTGCCTGTTTATCATCACCATAACGCTCTTTCAATGCCTGCATACGCGGTTGTAACTTGCGCATATTGGCCATCGACTTGTAGCTTTTTTCGGATAATTTAAAAAAGAGCAGCTTGACTATCAGCGTCATGAAAATAATCGACCAGCCCCAGTTATTGAATATCTTGTGCAGGGCGGTCATCAACCAGAACAGGGGTTTCGCTAATACCGTCAGGAAACCGTAGTCTGCCGTCAATTCAAGGCCGGGAGATATATTTTCCAGTACATTCTGGTCCTTCGGCCCGGCATAAAATTTACTTTTGAAATCTTTCCCCTGGCCGGATGCGATGGTTTCCAGTGCAGAAATTATTCTCACATAATAACGGTAATTGATGACGCTTGTTGAAAAGCTGTTGATTGTATCCGGCTCTGGAATCCATACTGCCAGAAAATAATGCTGCATCATCCCGGCCCAGCCGCCCTTGATATTGGTACGGTTCAGGTTTTTATCCTGCATGTCACTGAAGGAAATCTTTTCGTACAGATTTTCCGGTGTGTATATCACCCCGCCCATGTATGTCCGCATGACCATCATGGATTGTTTCTCGTCTGCATAGTGGGTTCGTTGCTGCTGCCGGTAGAAACTGCCCTGCCAGTCCTGCCCGGAGTTATTTTCAACCTTGACATCCAGATCAATCAGGTAGCTTGCACGGTGAAAGGTATAGGTTTTGGTTACCTTGATCCCGCCGGGGTCCGACCAGGTCAGATTAACCTTAAGCTGCTCCTGCCCCTCGGATAATACATAGTTCAGTTTATCTGCCTTGAACCGTGATTCATGGTTAGGGCCCTTGCCTTTACTCATTGCAAAACCGTTTTGTGCAACAAAAAATCTGGAGCCTTTGTCGGTCATTAATACAAACGGGTCATCTTTCCTGTCCAGCGCAACCGGGAACTTGCGTAATTTAACCTGGCGAATATCGCCTCCCAATGTATCCAGAACAACGACCAGGGAATCGGTCTGGATCCGTATTTTTTTATCCGAATCAAGTTTATTGGATTCACCACTGATGGTTGGCCCGGCAGGTTTGGCTGGCTGGCTCACGGCGGGAACATCATTTGTTGCCTGGGCTGGCGATGGAACGGATGATGCGGTTTTTGATGGTGCTTGTACTGTAGTCGTTACCGGTTTACTGCCAGGAACGGCCTCGCCATAATCACGCTCCCATGCCTGGTATAAAAGCATTCCAAGAAAGACCAGGGCAATAAATATAAAAAGTCTTTGATTTTCCATTGATATCTTTACTGTTGTTTGTGTTTAACATCGGGAACATAATCTTCCCCGCCCGGCGACCACGGATGGCATCTCAGCAGTCGCCTCAGGGCCAGCCAGCTACCATAAAATACACCGTGCCTTTCAATTGCGGTGTGGGCATAGCATGAACAGGATGGATAAAACCTGCAGTGATTACCCAGGAACGGGCTAATTATATATTGGTATGCCCTAATAATAAAAATCAGGATGGCGCGCATTTTTTTACCAGTTGTTTCCAATGATTTGACAGGGAAGTTAACATTTCTTTGTTACTCCTGTCACCCAGACCCCTGTTGGCCAATACCACGATATCGATACCCGCCAATGCATGGCGGGAATGCCTGAAACTGTCCCTGACCAGTCTTTTGACCCGGTTTCTGTCAACGGCCTTATTGACTGCCTTTTTTGATATCGCCAGACCCAGCCGTGATACGTCTGTGTTATTGGTCGTTACTAGCAAAGTAAAGCACTTATCCTTTGATTTTAATGGTTTTTTAAATACCCGCCCGTAATCATTGCTGCTTGATAGTCTGACGGATTTGGGAAAAGTAAACCTGTTGTCTGGAGCATTCAAGATAAAACCTTTTCTATAATGATGCTGAAGGCTCCTGATAGTTCATTGTTATTCAAATGCCAGGTCGGGTACCCGGCCTTTTTCTGGTCAGATACACCAAAAATATACCTTTTTAACCTGTTTAGGGGGTGAGGCGTTTGCGGCCTTTTGCTCTGCGTGCGTTAATAACAGCTCGACCACCTGTGGTATTCATTCGGGCACGGAATCCGTGAGTACGGGCGCGTTTTAAAACACTCGGCTGAAAAGTTCTTTTCATAGTGGCACTCTACCTGTCTTAAAAATGATGAAAATCACGGGTTTAATGAACCGGCAATCGTACTTTGTAGACGCCTGTCTGTCAATAAGTAAATATTCGTTTTTATCCACTCATGATTGTGGATAACTCGCAAAAAAAGGGCTACACTCGCAATATAATAATACTTATTAACAGGTCGTCCATTAATCCGGGGGTTGTTTTTGTCCTATCTGTGGAACCAGTGTCTGCAATACCTCGAGGGTGAAATTCCTCAAAATCAGTTTAACACCTGGATAAGGCCCCTGCATGCGGTAGAAAAAGATGAATCCTTGCGTTTATTGGCGCCCAACCAGTTTGTGCTGGACAAGGTAAACGACAACTTTCTGGAATCCATACTTGAATCCCTCTTGGCCGTCAGTAAAGACTCTCCGCCCAGCCTGAAATTACAGGTCGGCAGCCTGAAATCCATCGAAAACCAGGCAATCAACGGGGTTCAGCAACAACCTGAAAAAACGGTAGTTTCTCATAAAAGTAACCTTAATCCGACCTTTACATTCGATTCATTTGTCGAGGGCAAATCCAACCAGCTGGCCAGGGCCGCATCTGTCCAGATTGCCACGAACCCGGCCGGCGCCTATAACCCGTTGTTTATCTATGGCGGTGTCGGGCTGGGCAAGACCCATCTGATGCATGCCGTCGGTAATATGATGATTAAAAACAACCCGGATGCCCGGATTGTTTACCTGCACTCGGAAAGGTTCGTGGCCGATATGGTCAAGGCGCTCCAGCATAATTCAATCAATGAATTCAAAAAATTCTACCGTTCTGTTGATGCGCTGTTAATCGACGACATTCAGTTTTTTGCCAGGAAAGAGCGTTCGCAGGAAGAATTTTTTCATACCTTTAACGCCTTGCTGGAGGGACAGCAGCAAATTATCCTCACCTGTGACCGTTTCCCCAAAGAGGTTAACGGACTTGAAGAACGGCTGAAATCGCGTTTCGGCTGGGGATTGACCGTATCTATTGAACCTCCCGAGCTGGAAACGCGGGTCGCAATCCTGATGGGAAAGGCAAGCCAGCTAAATGTAGCCCTGCCGGACGAGGTTGCTTTTTTTATCGCCAAAAAACTACGCTCAAACATCCGTGAACTGGAGGGGGCGCTCAAAAGGGTCATCGCCAATGCCCATTTTACCAACACCCCTATTACACTTGAATTTGCAAAAGAGGCCTTGAGAGATCTGCTGGCATTACAGGACCGCCTGGTCAGCATTGAAAATATACAGAAAACTGTGGCCGAGTATTACAAAATACGCGTGCATGATTTATTATCTGCAAGAAGAACACGCTCAATTACCCGGCCGAGACAAATTGCCATGTCCCTGGCCAAAGAGCTGACAAATCATAGTCTGCCCGAAATCGGCGATGCATTTGGTGGCCGGGACCACACGACTGTCCTGCATGCCTGTCGCAAGGTAAAAGAGCTCAGGGAATCAGAAATTCGACTTCGTGAAGATTATTTGAGCCTGTTGAGAATGTTGAGCACTTGATGTGGATAACCTGTATAAAACATTAACAAGCAATTTTATCCAACATTTATCCACAACTAAATAACAGGGTATTTTATACTTTTACAGCGATTATACATTAAAAAATAGCATGCAACATATTGATATTTATACATAAAAAATAATTATTCACAATAAACGGTATGACTAATAATAATAACAATCAAGTTTTATATATTTATATTTAATAATAAATAGGGAATTTAAATGAAGTTCAAGATCAAACGTGAAACGTTACTTAAACCCCTCCAGTTTGTCATCGGTGTTGTTGAAAGAAGGCAGACATTACCCGTGTTGTCCAATGTACTTCTTCAGGCAGATTCAGGCAAAATTTCGATAACGTCAACGGACCTTGAAGTGGAACTGATAGCAACGTTTGATCTTGACGTTGATGATGGTGGGGAAATTACCGTTCCTGCAAGAAAGTTTCTCGATATCTGTCGTACGCTCCCTGATGAATCCAGCTTAAATGTCAGTTTTTTAAATGAACGTGTCCAGGTAAATTCGGGCAAAAGCCGTTTTACCTTGTCGACATTACCGGCAACGGAGTTTCCCCTGATCGAGGATATCCATGTACAAAGGGAATTTAAGTTACCGCAGAGAGAAATAAAAAGACTCATTGAAAGAACACATTTCGCAATGGCACAGCAGGACGTACGTTACTACCTGAACGGGTTAATGCTGGAAACCACAAACGGACAACTGAGGGCGGTTGCTACAGATGGACACCGGCTGGCCGTAAGCGAAGTTAAAACGGAACTTTCCGGGGGTGAAGTATTTCAGGTGATTGTGCCAAGAAAAGGCATTTCAGAGCTGGGCCGTTTGCTTGAGGATTCAGATGAAAACGCCATCATCCAGATTGGTCCCAACCATATACGCATTCAGTTGCCCAACCTTATTTTTACTTCAAAGCTGATTGATGGAAAATTCCCTGATTACAACAAGGTGTTGCCAAAGGGTTCTGACAAGCTGGTAAAGGCCGACAGGGAATTGCTAAAGCAATCACTCATCAGGGCATCGATTTTATCGAATGAAAAATATCGCGGCGTAAGGATAAATCTGGGGGAAAACAGGTTGCTGTTGCAGGCACACAACCCTGAACAGGAAGAAGCAGAAGAAGAGATAGAAGTCGAATACGCCGGGGAACCGGTAGAAATTGGATTTAATGTGAACTATATCCTTGATGCGTTGAATGCTATTCCGGAGGACCAGGTTCAAATCTCGCTGACCGACTCAAACAGCAGTTGCCTGATCGAGCCCGGTATAGATAAAGACTGTCGTTATGTCATCATGCCAATGCGGCTGTAGTCTTGTAGACCCGGGACTGGTATCAGGCGAGGCACATGTCACTTACCAGGTTTGGAATAAGTCATTTCAGAAATATTAATCAGGCAGATATTGAGCCCTCGTCAAACCTGAATCTGATCATTGGTAATAACGCCTCTGGAAAAACCAGTGTCCTTGAGGCGATCTATTTCCTCGGAAGGGCCTCGTCATTTCGTACCCGTCATTTTGAAAGGGTCATACAAAAGGGCCAACAATCTCTCTCTGTCTACGCAAGTAAAAAATCTAAAAATGGCCAAATAGTGTCATTTGGGCTTCAAAAAGACACGAAAAAGGTACAAATACGTATCAATGAACAAAAAATAAACAAAGTGTCAGAGTTGGTTGTAAATATGCCTTTGCAGGTTATACACCCAAACAGTCACCAGCTCCTGGAAGAAGGCCCAAGGCACCGGAGAAGATTTCTGGATTGGGGGGTGTTCCACGTGGAACAATCATTTTACCCGGCATGGCAACGGTATCAACGGGCATTAAAGCAGAGAAACAGCTGCCTGAGAAACCATTCAGGTAAACAGCTTGTTCAGTCCTGGGATAAAGAGCTGATTGAATCCGGGAATATACTGAATCTGTCCAGGCAGAAATATGTTGATGAGCTACAGGCGAATTTATATGACTATACGCGACCTGTTCTGGGAGACATGGAAATAAGCCTTCGATATAAAAATGGCTGGAACAAGGACTTGTCATTTTCTGACGCCTTGAAACGGGCAATCAATGACGACCAGGACAGAGGGTTTACCACCGTCGGCCCCCAGAGGGCAGATATCGCTATTCTGGCCGACGGGGTACTCGCAAACGAGCGAATTTCTCGCGGGCAACAAAAAATCCTGGTAACGGGGTTATTGTTATCGCAGGCGGGCCTTTACAACAAAAAAACAGAAAACCGATGCATATTGTTGATCGATGATGTCGCTGCCGAGCTGGATCCGGCCAACAGGGAGAAATTGTTAAACGTTCTCAACAGAATGAAGGTGCAGATGTTTCTGACATCAATTGAAAAACAGACACTGGCACCATTACTGGAAAAAACAACACCCCGCAAAATGTTCCACGTGGAACACGGTAACTTGACAGAAGTGGTATAATGGCTCGATCTAGAGAGATTTATATGATTCCCCGTCTGAAGGATAAAAAATGAGTGAGGATACCTACGATTCATCGAATATCAAGGTTCTAAAAGGCCTGGATGCCGTTCGCAAACGCCCCGGAATGTATATTGGGGATACCGATGATGGCACGGGCCTTCACCATATGGTCTTTGAAGTAGTCGATAATGCGATTGATGAAGCATTGGCTGGCCATTGCAGCGAGATCAATGTCATTATCCACAGTGATGATTCCATCACGGTAACGGATAACGGGCGTGGTATTCCAACGGATATACATGAGGAAGAAGGGGTTTCCGCTGCGGAAGTTATCATGACAGTCCTTCATGCCGGCGGTAAATTTGATGATAACTCCTACAAGGTGTCTGGCGGTCTCCATGGTGTTGGCGTTTCTGTGGTAAATGCACTCTCGGAGAAACTTGATATCACCATCAGGCGGGATGGCAAGGTTCATTTCCAGGAGTACCGGGACAGCGAACCCGTTTCTTCATTGAAGGTAATCGGAGACGCCGAGCACACAGGGACCGAGATAAGATTTAAACCAAGTCGGGTAATTTTTACTACCACAGAATACCATTATGACATTCTGGCCAAACGCCTTAGGGAGCTTTCTTTTTTAAATTCAGGTGTTTGTATCAAGATCTCGGAAGAAAAAACGGATAAATCCGATACATTTGAATACAAGGGGGGCATACAGGCCTTTGTCGAGCATCTTAACCGCAACAAGACACCCCTCCATGAAAAAGTATGCTATTTTTCAACAGAAAAAGACGGTGTTACCGTGGAGGTCGCCCTGCAATGGAATGATTCCTACCAGGAAAATATCTTCTGTTTTACCAATAATATTCCGCAGCGGGATGGTGGAAGCCATTTGGCAGGTTTTCGCAGTGCGTTGACGCGCACCCTGAATCAATATGTAGAGTCAGAGGGCAGCGCAAAAAAGGTGAAGGTCAATGTTGCCGGTGATGATGCCCGCGAAGGCTTAACCGCAGTGCTGTCGGTCAAGGTGCCTGACCCTAAATTTTCATCACAAACCAAGGATAAACTGGTTTCATCCGAGGTTAAGGGGATCGTTGAATCCACCGTGGCCGAAAAACTGCAGGAATTTCTTCTTGAATACCCGTCAGATGCTAAAAATATCGTTGCCAAGATAATCGATGCAGCCAGGGCGCGCGAAGCTGCACGCAAAGCCAGGGAGTTGACCCGTCGTAAGGGCGCACTCGATCTGGCCGGGCTGCCGGGTAAACTGGCAGACTGCCAGGAGAAGGACCCGGCATTGTCTGAACTGTTTCTGGTGGAGGGTGATTCAGCGGGGGGTTCCGCCAAGCAGGGAAGAGACCGTAAGTACCAGGCCATTCTACCCCTGAAGGGCAAGATACTGAATGTTGAAAAGGCCCGCTTCGATAAAATGCTGACCTCGGTCGAGGTGGGGACACTGATAACGGCACTGGGTTGCGGAATAGGGCGCGAAGAATTTAATCCAGACAAGCTGCGCTATCATCGTATTATTATCATGACGGATGCCGATGTCGATGGGTCTCATATCAGGACCCTGCTTTTGACCTTCTTTTACCGACAAATGCATGAATTGATCGAAAGAGGCTATATTTACATTGCCCAACCCCCATTATATAAAGTGAAGAAAGGCAAGCAGGAATATTATGTAAAGGATGATGCGGAACTGAGCACATATCTGCTTACACTGGCACTTGAGAATGCCTCGTTGCACGTTAATGCCAATGCACCTGCAATCAGCGGCGTTCAGCTGGAAGGCCTGGCAAATGATTACGTAAGGGTAATGGCGACTATTCAACGTTTGCGCAGGCGTATTGACCCGGGTGTACTGGAAAAAATGCTTTATATACAGCCAGTTAAAAAAGATTCCCTTGTTAATAAAGAGGAAATGCAGGGCTGGTGCAGCAAGTTGCAGTCCGGATTGAATGATGACCAGCCGGCATCGTCGTTATACGAAGTCCGCCTTGATGAAGTAGCTGACAGCGATTCCCTGAATATCGCTATAACCAAAAACATGCATGGGCTTAGTCATACACAGATCATTCAGGGAGAATTTTTTGAGTCATCGGAATACCGTTCGATAATAGAACTGGGCGGGAAGCTGGACGGGCTACTGGATAATGGTGCCATTATCCAGCGTGGAGAGCGCAAGCTTGAGATCAGCAGCTTCAAACAGGCCATGAACTGGCTGATGGATGAATCCAAACGGGGTATGAATATACAACGGTACAAGGGATTGGGCGAGATGAACCCGGAACAATTGTACGAGACGACCCTGAACATGGAGTCACGACGCCTGTTGCAGGTCAAGATAGAAGATGTCGTTGCTGCCGATGAAGTCTTTACAACCCTGATGGGTGACCAGGTTGAACCAAGAAGGGCTTTTATCGAAAAGAATGCACTGGCAGTCGCAAACCTTGATGTCTGATTTATAGATAAAAATCAGTTTCAGCTAAAACAATTAATTATAGAATTTATATCAAGTGAGGCTTGCCAATTTCAGTTGGTATATAATCATGCCCAGGGACAATTATTATATATTTCAGGATTGAGTAAAAACATGAGTCAAGCAACACCCTGCAAAAAAGATCTGGTTGTTTTCGAACTTATATGGAGCGTCATCTTTCTGGCCATCGGTTTTTATCCGGTTATTACTTCAGAGACGGCATGGACGATAGATCTGGTAATGGACCAGTCCCGTCACTGGTCGCTGATCATCGCTGCCGGTTTTACAGGCATCGCTATTTTAATTCCGGAGGGACTCATCGGGTTTTATCATGTCTGGGTAAAATTCGGGGAATTTATTGGTGGCTACGTCTCCAGGTTAGCCCTGGTTATCCTGTTTTATTTTTTATTCACACCGATTGCCCTGTTATTAAGATTACTGGGCAAGGATCTTCTTCACAAGAAACCTGATCCCTCGGCAACCAGTTACTGGATAAAACGTGAGACCCAGCCGGGCACACTCAAAAATCAATTTTAAACCTTCAAAGAGCTAGCCATGGCATTTCTGATAGAATTGTGGACTTTCTTGAAAGTCAGAAAAAAATTCTGGTTGTTACCCGTGATTATAATCATGTTGTTACTGGGCGTCCTGATCGTGCTGGCCCAGGGGTCGGTGATGGCCCCGTTTATCTATACCCTTTTCTAGAATATTACAGCCATGTACATTATGGGTATTTCTGCGTATTACCATGACTCGGGTGTGGCCCTGATCAGGGATGAAGAGATTATCGCCGCCGTTCAGGAAGAACGGTTTACACGAAAAAAGCATGATCCTGATTTCCCTTCCCGGTCTATCCAGTATTGCCTGCAAGAGGCAGGTATTACACTTGCAGATGTGGATTATATTGCCTTTTATGACAAGCCTTTCCTGAAATTTGAAAGGTTGCTTGAGACCTATCTTACCGAAGCACCCTACGGCCTGCGGTCGTTTATCATGTCTGTGCCGGTGTGGTTGAAGGATAAACTTTTTCTGAAGGAGACCCTGGCCAGAAATTTCAGGGAAATATCGGACTTGTCCAAGGCAGAGATCACAGAAAAGTTGATGTTTGGCGAACACCACCAGAGCCACGCTGCCAGCGCTTTCTACCCGTCCCCATTCGAAGAGGCGGCGATTCTAACGGTTGACGGGGTTGGAGAGTGGGCGACAACCTCGCTTGCCCACGGCAAAGACAACAACATCCGGTTTCTGAAAGAAATTCATTTCCCTCATTCACTTGGGCTGCTCTATTCTGCCTTTACCTATTACACGGGCTTCAAGGTTAACAGCGGTGAGTATAAGGTGATGGGTCTTGCGCCGTATGGAAACCCCGTTTATGTTGACCTGATTAAAGATAATCTGATTGATATCAGGGAGGACGGCTCTTTCAGGCTGGACATGAAGTATTTTAACTACACATCTGGTTTGACGATGACAAGTAAAAAATTTCATAAACTCTTTGGTGCCCCGGCCAGGGAGCGTGAAGGAGAGCTTAACCAGAAGGATATGGATCTTGCCGCATCAATACAAATAGTCACCGAAGAAATCATGTCCAGGATGGCGCGACACGCCCGGGAAGTAACCGGCTGCAATAATCTGTGTCTTGCCGGTGGTGTGGCCCTTAATTGTGTCAGTAACGGCAAGCTCCTGCGAGAAAAGATATTTGATAACATCTGGATTCAACCGGCAGCCGGTGATGCCGGCGGTGCGCTGGGGGGAGCCTGTTCCGTTTATTATCAGGAATTACAGAATGACCGGACCATTGACCCGGATCAACTGGATAGCATGAAGGGCTCCTATCTCGGGCCGGAGTCAAGCCGTGAAGAAATTGAAGCGTATCTCGATTCAGCCAATGCGGTTTATCATTACATTGATGATGAGGACAATCTGGTTGATATAGTCAGTGATGTTCTGGCCGATGAAAAAGTAGTAGGCTGGCATCATGGCCGAATGGAATTTGGCCCCAGGTCTCTTGGGCACCGAAGTATTATTGGTGATGCCCGCAGCACCACTATGCAGTCCACCATGAATCTCAAAATAAAATACCGGGAAAGTTTTCGACCTTTTGCGCCCTCAGTTCTCAGGGAAAAGGTCAATGAGTGGTTTGAACTGGATGATAATAGCCCGTATATGTTACTGGTTGCACCGGTCCATCCGGACAAACAGCTCAAAATGACGGCAGAGCAACAAAAGTTGTTTGGCATCGAAAAACTCAATATCCCACGCAGTAAAATACCTTCGGTTACGCATGTCGATTATTCAGCCAGAGTCCAGACTGTTCATAAGGAAACCAACCCGCGTTATCATAAATTAATAAAACGCTATGAAGATAAGACCGGCTGCCCGGTGATTGTAAACACGTCTTTTAATGTACGGGGAGAACCCATTGTCTGCACACCGGAAGACAGCTACCGTTGTTTTATGCGCACAGAAATGGATACACTGGTGATTAATGACTTTGTGTTATATAAACAGGAACAGCCTGAATTTCAGGACAAAGGTAACTGGAAAGAAGAATTCGAAATGGATTAATCCCCGCCTCCTGTTTTGAAAGCAGGCCTTTTTTCATACTATTATTTCCCTGAACAAGTGGTATCCTGTAAATCTGTTCCGGTTTTTCAGTTATGTTTCCCATTTACAATCGAGTTTAATATTGATCAAGCTGCTCATAATTGGCTATGTCTGGCCTGAACCAAACTCTTCAGCCGCAGGCAGCCGGATGTTGCAGCTGATCGGGGTTTTCAGGGAACAAGGCTGGGCAATCACCTTCGCCAGCCCGGCAAAAGACAGCGAGTATATGACAGACCTGGTGAAGCAAGGGATCCAGAAAGTGAGCATTGCGCTCAATGACAGTAGCTTTGATGAGTTTATAGCAGAAACCCGACCCGATATTGTGTTGTTTGACCGCTTCATGATCGAGGAGCAGTTCGGTTGGCGTGTATCAAAACAATGCCCACAGGCAATGTCGGTATTGGAAACGGTGGATCTGCATTGTTTGCGCGCCGCCAGAGAGAGGGCGCATAAGGATGGCCGGCAGCTTGAGTTGGCAGACTTGTCTGGTGATCTGGCAAAAAGAGAGATTGCCAGTATTTTCAGGAGTGATCTCTCTCTGATCATATCAAAAAAGGAAATTGAACTGCTGACCGGGACATATAAGGTCGGTGTTGATTTGATTCACTATGCCCCGTTTATGCTCGATCCGCTTGATCGTCAATCGACAGATTCATGGAGGTCATTTCATGACAGAAATCATTTTATATCCATCGGTAATTTTCGTCATGCACCCAATATGGACGCAGTTTTGTATTTAAAGGAAATTATCTGGCCAAGGATACGAGAACAATTACCCAGCGCAGAACTGCATGTTTACGGCGCCTATCCCCCATCAACGCTGGGCCAGCTGAATGAGCCTTCCCGGGGGTTTTGCATTAAAGGCAGGGCCGGTCATTCCAGGGAGGAGATGGAGAAGGCCAGGGTTTGTCTCGCACCATTGCGTTTCGGTGCCGGTATCAAGGGTAAACTGGTCGAGGCCATGATATGTGGCACACCCAGTGTCACCACCGGTATTGGCGCAGAGTCCATGCACGCAGGTTTACCCTGGAATGGCAGTATCAAGGATAATCCTGATGAATTTGCGCAGGCTGCGGTAAATTTATATCAACACAAGTCAGAATGGTACGCGGCACAAGTCAACGGTATTGCTATTATAAATAACATATATAATATTGATGACCACGGACAGATTCTTGTAGACAAAATCAATAAAATCCGGGAAGATCTTGATAATCACCGGCTGAATAATTTTACCGGATCAATGCTAAAATACCATTTATTGAAAAGCACCGAATACATGGGACGATGGATTGAAGCTAAAAATAAATACTGACGTTATATACAGGGATGTTGACCGATGCCTGCATAAAATAATGTATTATAAATTTTCACTGTTGTCCCGTTAACCCATGACGAATGTAGTTGGAATGTAAGCGGCAAATGCGTTTCGGGCTAAGCCGCAATCCGGACATGGAGCCGGCAGGCCTGATCAAGACACGCAAAACATGCCATCCATGGCGGCTCGGCTGCCGCGTCCGTGCGGCAGACGGTCTTGATCAGGCCTGCCGGCTCCATGTCCTCACATT
>DRJK01000017.1 GCA_011052215.1 Gammaproteobacteria bacterium | reverse complement strand
GCAAATACTCGCAAATATTGATAATGATTATTTGCGTTCATACGTAGCTAAACAAGGTTTCAGGAAATATAATATTTGCGAGTATTTGCGGCTAAAATAAGATTTAATGGCTCTTGCTATTCGCTTTCATTTTCGGCTGAATTATGGGTTTGAATAGTATAAAAAGAGTCGTAACGGCCCCTTCCAGGGGCCTTCATCATACCACCCGTTCTGCGGGTGGTATTTGATTTTTATGAAGCACATAACAATGTGATGGCATGGACCCGGATTGCGGGTTAGCCCGAAACGCACTTGCCGCTTGCATTTCAGCCACATTCGTCATGGGTTAACGGGGCAACAGTGATATAATTTAACGGATTTTTACATGTGATAAGATCATGCCAATGAACGACTATTCAAATCATGCCAACACAACAAGCGGGACCGGGCAGTGAAGAAACCCTATATTCTGGTTGTTGATGATGAGCCTGATATTCGTAACCTCGTCCAGGAAATACTGGAGGATGAGGGTTTCGAGGTCAGGGTGGCCGATGGCGGTGATGCGGCCCGCAAGGAATGCCGTGCACGTCGGCCGGATCTGGTACTTCTCGATATCTGGATGCCGGATATCGATGGTATTACCTTGCTGAAGGAATGGTCAGGGGAGGATGAACTCCCCTTTCCGGTCATTGTCATGTCGGGGCACGGCACAGTCGAAACGGCCGTTGAGGCCACCCGTCTGGGTGCGTATGATTTCCTTGAAAAACCATTGTCTCTGGCCAAGTTACTTTTGACCGTTGAACGTGCGATAGAGGCAGACAAGCTGCGCAAGGAAAACATCGGCCTGCGCGAACACATGCAGCCATTGCTTGAACCGATAGGTAAAAGTGGTGTTATGCGCCAGTTGCGTGAGCAGGCAAAGCGTGTGGCCACGCATGATACCTGGGTCCTGCTAACCGGCGAATCCGGTAGTGGCAAGGGTGCGTTTGCCAACTACATGCATAATTGTAGTGCAAGAAAATCCGACTCTTTTATTACCATGCTGGCAGGCAGCATTGCCCGCGAAAACTCTGAAGTGGAGTTATTCGGAAGTGAGGAAGGTGAGTCTATTCATTACGGCCGTCTTGAGCAGGCCAACGGCGGGACGTTATTTCTGCAAGAGGTCGCGGATATGGACCTGGAAACACAGGCCCGTCTGCACAGCGCAATCGAGGGCCAGAACTTCATGCGCGTAGGCGGCAATGATCCGGTCAAGGTCGATGTGCGAATTTTTGCTTCAACCAACAAGGATCTTGAGCTGGAAGTCCAGGCTGGCCGGTTTCGGGAAGACCTGTACTATCACCTGAATGTTGTTCCATTGCATATACCCCCACTGCGTGAACACTGTGAAGATATTCCCGAGCTATTGACCTATTATATAGACCAGTTTATCAGTCAGGAGGGCTTGTCATACAGACATTTTTCTGTCGCGGCGCAGAACCGGCTGAGAAACTATTCATGGCCGGGCAACATACGTGAACTGAAAAACCTGGTCCAGCGACTGCTGATCCTCGGAAGTGATGAAGAGGTGGGGGTGGATGAGATTGAAGGCTCCCTGTCAGGACATTCTGCGCACAGGGCCGGTATTGGCAGTATTGCCAGTGGCGCGATAGACCTGTCCTTAAGGGAGGCCAGGGAGCAATTTGAGCGGGAGTATCTTATGCACCAGTTACAGGCCTGCGGCGGCAGTGTAGGCAAACTGGCCAAGCTGGTTGGCATGGAGCGAACCAATCTTTATCGAAAACTGCGAGCGTTGGGGATAGATACCAAACAATTATGAAAATCATTATTCTGGGTGCAGGTCAGGTCGGTTCATCGGTTGCCTATAATCTGGCGAGTGAGTCCAACGATATAACACTGGTTGATAACAATGAAGCGTTGCTGAATGACCTGCAAGACCGTCTTGATATTCGCACCGTTGTCGGGCATGCCTCCTATCCCGAGGTATTGCGCCGCGCCGGGGCCGAAGATGCGGATATGATCATCGCGGTTACAAACAGCGATGAAACCAACATGATCGCCTGCCAGATGGCCTACACCATTTTTCATACGCCAACCAAGATTGCCCGGGTGCGTGAACAGGAATACCTGGATCATCCGGAAATTTTTTGTCAGGAGGCACTGCCAATCGATGTCACCATCAGCCCGGAGCAACTGGTTACCGACTATATCAAGCGGCTGATCGAAACACCGGGCGCCCTGCAGGTGCTCGACTTCGCCGGTGGACGGGCACAATTGGTGGCGGTCTCCGCCTATTATGGCGGCCCGCTTGTAGGCCATGAATTGCGCACCCTGCGCGAGCATATGCCCAGGGCAGAGGCCCGGGTGGCAGCGATATTCAGAAAGGGGCGACCCATTGTTCCCGAAGGGCATACGGTGATCGAGCCCGATGACGAAGTATTTTTCATTTCGGCGCGTAAACATATTCGCAAGGTGATGAGCGAGCTTCGCAAGCTGGACAAACCGGTAAAAAGGGTCATCCTCGCTGGCGGTGGTAATATTGGCAAGCGCCTTGCTGAAGTACTGGAAAGCAAGTACCAGGTAAAGATCATCGAACGGAATGCAGATCGTGCCCGGAAGTTGTCCGAAGATCTGGACAGAACAACCGTCCTGTTGGGCGACGCGGCCGATGAAGAACTGTTATTGAATGAAAATATCGAGAATACCGATGTCTTCTGTTCACTGACCAATGATGAAGAGGCCAACATTCTTTCCGCGATGCTGGCCAAGCGGCTCGGTGCACGCAAGACCATGTCGTTGATCAATCGTACCTCCTATGTGGATCTGGTCGAGAGTAATATTATTGATATTGCCATATCGCCACAACTGGCCACCATCGGCACCCTGTTAACCCACATACGCCGGGGTGATGTTGTGGTTGTGCATTCCCTGCGCCGGGGTGCGACCGAGGCGATCGAGGCGGTCGCGCACGGTGACCCGAAAACATCAAAGGTCGTCGGACGCACCATCGAGGAAATCAAGCTGCCGAAGGGGACAACCATTGGGGCCATCGTTCGGGGTGAGGGGGTGATTATTGCCCATCACGATATTGTTATCGAGGCCGAAGACCACGTCATTCTGTTCCTGATGGATAAACACAGAATCAATGATGTGGAAAGACTATTCCAGGTTGAAGTCACCTTCATATAAGAAAAATCGACCTGTAACCAACAAGAATGCAATATACGGTAATTCAGAGAATCTTCGGTCTGCTGTTGATGCTGTCCAGTATCACCATGCTGCCACCCGTTGCCGTTGCCCTGTATTATGGCGATGGTGCCATGACACCTTTTCTGGTTTCATTTGCATGGACACTGTCGGTCGGGTTTCTGATATGGGTTCCCGTGATGTTCGTAAAAAAGGAATTACGGCTAAGAGACGGCTTCATCATCGTTGTTTTGTTCTGGTTGATTCTGGGGTTGTCCGGCGCGCTGCCGCTCTACCTGTCCGAACGGCCGGTCATCTCGTTTACTGATTCAGTTTTTGAATCCATCTCGGGTTTAACGACCACAGGCGCAACCATTTTAACCGGCATCGACAAGTTGCCTCACTCCATACTGTTTTACCGGCAACAACTGCAATGGCTGGGGGGTATGGGTATTATCGTTCTTGCCGTGGCCATATTGCCGATGCTGGGCGTGGGGGGTATGCAGCTTTACCGGGCTGAAACACCCGGCCCGATGAAGGACTCAAGATTAACACCCAGAATTACCGAAACTGCCAAGGCACTCTGGTACATCTATCTGGGGTTGACTGTGGCCTGTGCACTGGCGTACTGGTTTGTTGGCATGGGGGCCTTCGATGCGATCAGTCATAGTTTTTCTACCGTGGCCATTGGCGGGTTCTCGACGCACGATGCCAGCATCGGATATTTCGACAATCAGTTGATTGAAGTGGTTGCCGTCGTGTTTATGTTTTTGGCCGGCCTCAATTTTTCCCTGCACTTTGTTGCCTGGCGAAGCATGAATATCAAACATTACCTGCAAGACCCTGAGGCCAGGGCCTATTTTACTATCCTGTTTCTGGCATCTGCGGTGACGATCGGATACCTCTACTATGGAGGCATAATGGAAAACGATTTCTGGGGTGCCGTTCACCACGGTGTCTTTCAGACCATTTCGATCGGGACGACGGCAGGGTTTACGACGACTGAATACTTTAACTGGCCCAGTTTTCTGCCGGTTATGCTGATCTTTCTCAGTTTTATCGGCGGCTGTGCCGGCTCGACCGGTGGCGGGTTGAAAGTGGTTCGTTTCATTCTGTTACTCCGCCAGGGCATGCGTGAAATTCTGCGCCTGATTCACCCGAATGCGCAGATATCGATCAAGGTTGGAGGCAAGACCATGTCCCCCCGGGTGGTCGAATCTGTGTGGGGTTTTTTTGCCGCCTACGTTGCGTCCTTCAGCATCATGCTGCTGATCCTGTTAATGACCGGGCTGGATCAGATCACTGCCTTCTCGGCCGTCGCCGCCTGCATGAACAACCTTGGCCCTGGCCTGGGAGAGGTCGGGGCAAATTATTCCAGCATCAGTGATACCGCAAAATGGGTACTGTCGTTTGCCATGTTATTAGGCCGGCTGGAAATCTTCACCCTGCTGGTGTTGCTGACTCCCGAATTCTGGCGCCGCTAGCCCGCATTTCTCACCAGACGGCTCTTAATTGTTGTAAGCCCATGGTAATGATAAAGTAAATAACAATGCCAAAAATACAAAGTGTTTTTATAGAACGCCTGTCGCGGCTCAGG
>DRJK01000016.1 GCA_011052215.1 Gammaproteobacteria bacterium | reverse complement strand
TTCTTGAAGTCGGCCTGTTGTTTCTTGCGTTTGGCGGCCTCCGCTGCCGGCATCTTGCCCAGGAACCAGCGATGGTTCGGTGAGTTTAATATCTCATCCAGCAAGGCCGCAACCTTCTTCGCACCTTCATGATTGCCCTTCTTTTCGGCCTTTTCTATCAGCTCGCGAATCTCGGGTACCATTTCGATATAGAAACGATGGGCTACTTCATACATACCATGCCAGTGTGCATAGTCCGGTGCCTGCATGGATGCACCGTGTCTGGCACGGCGTCCCTCATGATGCCAGAGGAAGAACCAGGTCCATTCGATCTTTTCATCAAACGGAATGGCAGTACGCAATTTCTCTTTCAACATTAACTTCATCAGTCTTGTTCCCGGCACAGCGAACTTCTCGTTGTACAGGTTCACCAGGGCATCAAACTGCTCATAGAAATTTTCAATCACATTGGCACCATGACAGGATGTACACACATTTTTCATATCCTTGCGTCTTGCCATCCATGTTTTGACTTTTTTGCCCTGCTTCTTCGCCTTGGCATCCACTTTTTCTGAAATGGGCGGGCGTAATGTCCAGCTGATACGGTCACCCACATCGTGGGTAATAGGAAGATCGCTAGTGGCAGACATATGACAGGTTGCACAGGTGGGTGCAGCAGTATAATCATCGCCGACAACCCATTTAGAGGAATCCAGATTCATTTTATCTACATTGGCATAAAAATTAATACCGTGTTTGGATTCATCATAGATTTCTTTCTGCGGATGGTCAGGACCCAGATGACACTTACCACAACTCTCCGGACGGCGTGCCTGCGCTACAGAGAACTCGTGACGCTGATGACAGGCGGTACAGGCACCCCTGGAGCCATCCGGATTGATACGGCCAATGCCGGTATTGGGCCAGGTTGCCGAATCCAGATCACCGTTCGGCAACACCTTGACAGGTGAGCCGTGGCACTGCCAACAACCGTTTGCCGAGACTGCCGAACCACCATGGAAATTGTTATTGCCTTCAACTACCTCGGCCAGTACATTATCCAGTGAACCGAGAATTTCAGCCGCCCTGGAGTGATGACTTTTGCTGAACTCCTCCACTTCAACATTATGGCATTGGCCACAATCCTTGGGAGATACAATTACTGAAATAGTAAACTCCTTATGACGAATTGCATCCGGGTCATTCTTGTCGGCCTTATGACATTCATAACAACCGACGTTGGCCCCGTAATGTTTAGACTTTCCCCACTGCTGGTAGAGACTGCGGGATTTTTCCTTATGACAGGAAGCACAGGTCGCACTCTCCTTGCTTAAATGTTTGAAGGGCTTGAGCATTTTGGCCTGTTGAGCCTTAACTGCCGAGGCTTTGCTAACCGGCGTCTCTGCTGCTTTTTCTCCGGCAACAGCTGTTGCCTGCCCCATGATGATAAAGATTACCAGGGTCAACCACCCGACAATAAAACCTGTATGTACAAACCTGCGTTTCATGACTGGTCTCCTCTTTTCTGATGACCGTTATTATCCATTAATATAATCCTGCCACATGCAGCGGAGTATCAAGCTGCAGTGAATAAAACGGGTTACCATTCTGATAACCTAAACCCTTGCTGACGTTACTTCACCTGATCCCCAGGTTGTGCGCCAGCGACTCTTGACACGTCGAATCCCTAACAAACAAATTATTGCCAGACCCGCAAAAATAAAAAATCCTGTCTGAAAATCTCCGCTCAAAACCTTGGACTTACCGAGTATCTGCGCCAGAAAAAACCCGCCCAGTCCACCTGCCGCACCTACCAACCCGGTCACCGCACCCACCTCTTTACGAAAGCGCAAAGGGACCAGTTGGAAAACAGCTCCGCTTGACATGCCCAGCGCCGCCATGGTGGCCATGAGCAGGGCCATCGTTATAAATGTGGACGACGGTGCCAGCCCGACCAGTACCAGGGTCACCAGTACCACCGTATACAACACCTGCATACTGCGAATTCCGCCCCAGTGATCAGCCAGCCAGCCGCCGACAGGGCGCAGGGCCGACCCGGCCAGTACACACGCTGCGGTGTAATAACCCGCGGTTACCGCCGTCAACTGGTATTGTTGATTAAAATACAGGACGAGAATACTGGCCAGTGCCACGACACCACCGAATGCCATCGCATATAACAACATGAACCACCAGGCATCCGGGTCCAGTATCACTTTCATATAGCGTGAAAACTTTTGTCTCTCTGGTCTGCGTGGACTGTCCTTGGCAAACACCAGATACACAAGAAAAGTAATGCCTGTCGGGATCAGGGCAAACTCCAGCACCTTTTGCCAACCGTAGGTCTCGGCCAAACCGGGTGCCAACAAGGCAGCGAACACCGTTCCACTGCTGGCTGCACCGGCCACTCCGAGGGCAAGTCCCTGGTATTCATCCGGATACCAACGACTGGTCAAAGGCAAGGCAACGGCCATGCTGGTACCGGCAACACCCAATGTAATCGCTAACAAATATACCCCGTCAACTGTAGTCAATTCGCCCTGTGATGCGATAAACAGGGCAATCAATACTACTACCTGATTCAGCAACCCGACACGCATCGGCCCGAAATGATCAACCAGAAAACCCATGGGGATTCGCAACAAGGCACCGGTCAACAATGGTATTGCAACCAGATTATATTGCTGGTCAATACTGAGCCTGAGGTCCTGACCGATAAAGATAACCAGCGGTCCCATTAATACCCAGACCATGAAACTCATATCTGAATATAAAAAGGCACTGAACAAGGTCGGCTTGTGACCACTTTTGACAAAATCTGAAAAAGACATAAACACTTCTATATCCAGTGCTGGCCACATGGCCTGCACCGGATATATTTCCCCGAGTTCCTGTTGATTTATTTAAAGGTTGTAACCACGCTCGTCGTGCAGGGCGATATCCAGGCCTTCTGTTTCCTGATCCTCATCAACACGCAAGCCAATAAAGCTATCGATCACCTTGAGAATAATCAGGCTGACGACACCTGTATAAATAATGGTTGCAAGTACGCCAATAACCTGCACGCCTACCTGTCCACCGATACTGTCGATACCATCGCCAAAACCGGCACCACCCAGACTTTCTGCCGCAAATACACCGGTGAGAATGGCGCCAATAATACCGCCAATACCATGCACACCGAAACAGTCCAGTGAGTCATCGTAACCAAGTGCGTTCTTCAATTTAGTCGCCGCAATGAAACAGCCAACACCCGAGGCAGCCCCTATGGCGATTGCCCCCATCGGACCAACACTGCCGCAAGCAGGGGTTATCGCTACCAGTCCGGCAACAGCGCCTGATGCAATTCCCAACACACTGGGCTTGCCGTGTGTAAACCATTCACTGAACATCCATGCTAATGCGGCTGTTGCGGTCGCGATCTGGGTAACGGCCATGGCCATACCTGCCGTTCCGTCTGCCGCCAACTCACTGCCGGCATTAAAACCAAACCAGCCTACCCACAACATCGAAGCACCGACGATGGTATAGCCCAGATTATGCGGAGGCATGGCTGTACCGGGGTATCCCTTACGTTTACCCAGGACGATTGCCGCTACCAGCCCGGCTACACCGGCATTTATATGCACGACTGTCCCGCCAGCGAAATCAAGAATACCCTTGCTACCCAGCCAGCCGCCGTCACCCCAGACCCAATGACAAATCGGCGCATAAACAAGTGTCAGCCAGAGACCCAAAAACCACAACATTGCCGAAAATTTCATGCGCTCTGCAAAGGCACCCACAATCAATGCAGGTGTGATAATGGCAAAGGTCATTTGAAAGGTCATGAATACTGTTTCGGGTATGGTTCCACTCAGGCTGTCCACCCCCACACCCTTGAGAAATGCCTTGGACAGACCACCCCAGTAGGCACCTTCACCACCAAAGGCGATGCTGTAGCCATAGATAACCCATAACAGGGTCATTAAGGCAGTAACCGCAAAGCACTGCATAAATACCGATAGAACATTCTTTCTACGGACCATACCGGCATAAAACAAGGATAGGCCCGGTATGGTCATAAACAATACCAGCACCGTGGCCACTATCATCCAGGCGGTATCACCTGAATTGAGTGTCGGTGCCTCTTCGGCCAACGCCAGACCTGGCAATCCTGTTAACAATAAAGTACAAAAAAATGTCTTCAGTTTTTTTACTACTTCCGGATATAACATTAAACTTACCCCTCAGACTCATTAATTATTTATTACAGGGCATCTTTACCCGTTTCTCCTGTACGAATCCTGGTTACCTGCTCAAGATCAAGCACGAAGATTTTGCCATCGCCTATCTTGTCTGTTCTGCCAGCAGAAATAATTGCATCAACCGCCTGATCCAGCTGATCTGCAGCGAGGGCAATTTCCAGTTTTACTTTCGGGAGAAATTCAACATGGTATTCAGCACCGCGATAAAGCTCGGTATGACCTTTTTGCCTGCCAAAACCACGCACTTCAGTGACGGTAACCCCTGTTACACCTACCTGGGATAATGCCTCACGTACATCATCCAGTTTATGAGGCTTGATTATTGCGAGTAACAACTTCATACAGACCTCCTGTTGTTAATGCCTTGATTATTGTTATGTCGATTTTTTACTTTAATAACCCTTGCATTTTATATGCCATTAACATATCTGTTTATTAAACAGCAACTTGCTCTTTTTTATCCTGAAATAATGCATAATTATGGTGCGTCTGTATTATTTAGCGCTCTATATCGGTGCAAATTAAATGTATATCCACCGGTTGGTATTTCTCACCGGGGTCCGATACTCCCCGGACCAGATAACCACACAAAAAAATAGCACATAGCCTCGCAGACATGGCAGAATAATAAAATGGAAGATGTACTACAAATTCGCTCCGGTTTTTCAACCCAGGCCGGCAAACGTGAAACCAACGAGGATTATGTTGCCATATATGAGGGTGACAAGCGGCAGCGTAGCCTCATGGGGGCGGTGGCCGCCATTGCAGATGGTATGGGCGGGGCTCTCGGTGGACGCCAGGCCGCAGAGACCACTGTACGCGGATTTATTGATGCCTATTTTAATCTGCCTGAAACACTGGGTGTTGATCGCGCAGCTTCGTCAGCCATCATGCCAATGAATCGCTGGATTTATTCACAGAGACGCAGTGACCCGGAACTGAAGGATATGGCCACAACCTTCAGTGCGCTGATTTTGCGTGGAAGGCGGGCACATATTATTCATATTGGTGACTGCCGGGTCTACCGGCTACGTGATCAGCATTTACAAAGACTGACCAGCGATCACATACACCATCACCCTGACATGCGCCATGTTATTCACCGGGCGATTGGTTTCGAAGACAGCCTGCATCTTGATTACTCTGATCGCAGTGTCAAGTTACATGACCGCTTTTTACTCTGTTGCGATGGTATTCACGGGGTATTAAATGATCGTCGTATCGAACTGATTCTGAATGAAGGCAGTTCACCTGAGGAATGTGCTCAACGCATCGCTGATACTTCACTGCAATCGGGCAGCAAGGACAATGTCAGCTCGATCGTTATTGATATCGTCGGTTTGCCCGCACCTGATCAAAATGAGCTGGCCCTGGCGATCGCAGACCTGCCCGTTCCTCCGCTACCCAGGACAGGAGAATCGGTTGATGGCTATATTCTTGAGTCTGTCATATTTGATGGCCGCTATAGCCGCCTTTTTCTGGCAACAAGAAGTGAAGATGACCGTACGCTGATACTCAAATTTCCACATCCACGTGTAAATGATGAAGAGGCACATCGCAAGGCATTCGTACGCGAGGCATGGGTCGCTGCACGCGTTCACAGCCCATGGGTAGCGGAAACGATTGAACAATCCCCCGAGCAGCAATCACGCCTGTATTCTGTGATGCCATATTACCAGGGTGAGACCCTGGAAAAACGACTGTTACGTGAACCCAGGCTTGGGCTCGAAGCCGGGGTGCAAACAGGCATCAATCTATCCAAGGCTGTTTACAGCCTTAATCGCCGTCGTATCTTTCATCGCGATATTAAACCGGAAAATGTTATTCTGCTCGAAGACAGTGATCTGAAATTACTGGACCTGGGTGTCGCACGTCTACCTGGAATCCAGGATGATGCGGGACTGGGGGCACCCGGCACACCCAGTTTTATGGCGCCTGAATTGTACAACGGTGAAGCGGGAAATGAATCATCGGAGGTCTATGCCCTTGGTGTTACGTTATACCGCATGTTCAGTGCTGGCCACTACCCCTATGGTGAGGTCGAGGCCTTTACACGCCCGCGACCCGGCAAATATACAACACTGTTACAATATCGACCTGACCTGCCTGCCTGGCTGGATATTATTCTGGCGAAAGCCACCGAGTTTAATCCGGATAAACGATTCAAGGATGTAATGGAGCTGGCGTTTGAAATGGAAGATGGTCTGGTTCGAGGTGCAAAAAGCACACCGCCACCCGCTCAGCCATTTATGGAACGTGATCCGGTCCGGTTTTGGCAATCAGTATCCTTCATTCTGACAATCACCTTGTTTGCCGTCATTGTTCTGCAATAAAAAACTGAAGACGACCCGATAACCCCGGTCATTACCCCATGCACCCAGGCTGCTTCCAGGGTAAGCCTGACTCTACTGAGTAAGGGCTGGTGGTCCGGAAGCCTGTCAGGCCACTAGTTATTTGTCTGAAATATATATGGGTGTTTGTCTGAAATATATATAGGTGTTTATCTGATTAACTAACCTGGTAATTTCAAAAAATAAAATGACTCACTGTATTTCTCATTACTACTGAACAAGCCTGTTTTTATATTTGATTACAACGTCTTAAAAAGGTACGCCAACACATTAACCCTCAAAACAAGATTGTTTAATAAAATCCAGACTGCCAATTCTGTCAAGAATTGCTCATTATAACGGTGTATTTCGGCCTTGTCGCACCGGGTCAATATATGTTTCAGGCAAGCTGCTGACAGGAAATAAAATCAGGCCGTCTAAAGATTTATAACTTTTTGTCGTAGTAGTAAATACACAAATTACAGGAACGCTATCAGAAACGATATTTTACCTGTTTTGCAGAAGCGGATAATTTTTTATCCGGATGATATTAAGGCAGGTATAATGATTATAAATAATCACCCCACATCAAAAAAAGCAAGACTTCGATTTACAGTATCGGCGCGCATTATTGGGGGATATGCACTGGTTCTGACTCTGTCAGGCGGGATACTCCTGGCCGGTATTTTCGGAATCAACAGTATTGATAACAGCCTCGACAAGATCACGGGCCAGGCGATACCGATGATCAAGTCCGCAGATCATATGATTGTAACCTTGCTGAATGCGCATACAGAGCTGCTGCGTTTCCATGATTCCAGATCGAAAAAAAATCTTGATGCCCACAGCAAGGCATACAATAGATTCAAAACCAGCAACGCGGAGTATCTTGAACAACTCACCGAACTCACTCGCGATAATAATCAGCTGAAAGAGGATCTGGCCGCCGTAGTGAAGACAAAGAAAAAAATGTTCAGCGCGGGAGATAAAATAATCGGGTTACACAGTCAGGCCATCAGGAGCTCGAATACAGTAGAAAGCAGCGCCGATGAATACAGTGACACGGGAGATGAAATACTCAGTCAGGCATCAGACCTCGAAAAAATAGCACGTAACCCTGATATCAAAAAAAAGGTTGGCAAGCTGACTGAATTACTTGATGAAATCAGCACAACCACCCTTGAAGCGCTGGAAAACAAGATTCCGGCTGCTGTGAGGGGTGCCAAGAGTGATCTGACGTCCTTATTTGTCGAGATAGAAGGCCTGCTGAATGCCATCAAACAGGAGAACGGCATCAGTGAAAGTACACAATTCACCCGATTGCAATCCTACTTTGATGAATTCAAGGGCTTATCCAATAATCTGCTGGATGCCTTTATAAAGGAGCTGAATCTACACAAACAGGTGCGGGGTTATCTGAAAAAAGCGGATAAATCCGCCCGAATATCCATAAGTGACCTGGATACATTGAATGAACATATCAGTGATACCGCAGATGAAATACAGTCAGTCGCCGGTGATTCTGTCAGTAACAGCCAGACCATGATCATGGGCTTCGCATTGGTCGCCATTGTGGTTTCTTTACTGGTCGGCTTTCTGGTAACACGATCTATTCGTAAACCCCTGGGTCAATCAGTCCGTATGATCAGGGAACTGGCCAAAGGTGACTTGACCATGACGGTCGATGTTGATCGTAATGATGAGTTGGGAGACCTCGTGGGCAATCTCAACCAGATGTCCGGCAAGCTGACCTCGATTGTCAGTGAGGTACATACCGGGGCCGATACGATCGGCTCGGCTGCCGAGGAAATAGCGCGTGGAAATATGGATCTGAGCCAGCGAACGGAAGAGCAGGCCTCCAACCTGGAAGAGACGGCCTCCAGTATGGAAGAAATGACATCCACCGTAAAGCAGAATGCAGATAATGCGGCGCAGGCACAAAAGCTGGCAATGGAGGCGAATAATGAAGCCACTAGTGGCGGCAAGATTGTAGGCAAGGCGGTAACCGCAATGGGAGAAATCAATACATCCAGTCGCAAAATCGCCGATATTATCAACGTTGTAGAGGAAATAGCCTTTCAGACCAACCTGCTGGCACTGAATGCGGCGGTGGAGGCGGCCCGTGCCGGTGAACAGGGACGTGGCTTTGCAGTTGTTGCCTCCGAGGTCAGAAACCTGGCCGGTAGAAGCTCCGAGGCCGCAAAGGAAATCAAGGCCCTGATTGAAGACAGTGTCAACAAGGTAAAGATCGGCTCCGACCTGGTTGATGAATCCGGCAAGACACTGGGGGATATCGTTGGCAGCATCAGAAAGCTAACCGATATCGTCTCGGAAATTGCATCAGCAAGCCTGGAACAGGCATCCGGTATCGATCAGGTCAATAAATCGATCATGCAAATAGATGAAATGACGCAACAAAACGCTGCCCTGGTTGAACAGGCCGCTGCTGCCAGCCAGTCCATGCTGTACCAGTCCGGCAATCTGAAAAAACAAATCAGCTTTTTCAGGATTGATAACCATACAAATGCCCGTACAACCATGCCGGAAACAGATGCCGTCCGGAACAGCTTTGCCAAAACCGGACAGTCCGTCAGGGAAACAGGTAACCCGGTCGATACTGGGGAAAAGTCGATACCTGCCCTTAAAAATGGAACCGATGCAGACGAATGGGATGAATTTTAAAGTATTACAGGGAATGTATTTTGTCAGGGACGACGAAACTGTTACGGATGATCTTACTGATTGAAGTCTGATATCCATTTAGCTAAACCATAAGGGGAAACCGATGAAGAAACTAGTCAAACTGGCTGTACTGGCCATGATCACTGCATTCATGAGCAGTTCGGTACTGGCCGCCACCTGCGAAGTTCAGTACACACGTACTGCATGCCCGGGCAAGGAAAAAATCAGCTACAAAAAATGCAAGGGTAAAAAATCCTGCTCCAAATTCAAGGAAGCAGACACAGTGGGACAATGTCGCGCAAAGGCAACCAAATCCTGTGGCAACAAGCGCTATAGCATCACAAAATCAAAGGTGATCAATGCTATTTATGATGGCAAGCAAATTACCACGGAATCAGGGAAGGCAGATTTCTGTCTGGAGTATGCAAATGTGAGTACCGAATTCAACCAGTGTGACAAATAACAGTAACAGGGATACCAGAAAAGAAAGCCGCTTGAAGCGGCTTTCTTTTTGCCTTGTATTATATAATATGCTCTCGGTCAGCATGATGGCATCACCGGGAAGTCCAGTCATACATTTTACCAGACGGTCATTCGCCACTTAAACAGATAGTGTTGATCTTCAGTATCCCTTTATGAAGACAACCATGCCTCACCTTCACTGACTGAGCTCAGCCTCTGCGCATCCAGCCCCCGATTCCTGGCCACGGTCACGCCAAATTCCTGTTCTTCGCTGTTAGTTGAATTCTTGTCGATAAATGCGATCTTGTAATATTGCCCCCTTGCCATCTCAGGGATACTTTCTGTGAGCTCATATATTTCCATGGTTGAAAGGGCTCCCTTGAGGTCTTCATCAATCAGAATGTGGTGCATATCCAGTGTACGACTGGTTTCAAATATCTCTTCAAAATAGGCCTTCGATACCGCCAGGGTATCCTCTCCTGTCACATGAAAATACAGATATCCGTCACGCTTCTCATACATTAATTTATAGGGCATTGCACCAGGCCAATAATTTCTATATTGGCCTGATTTTAAGGCATACCGCTAACAAATTACTTACATGGGTAAATTATTAGCACTATATTTCAAGCGCTTACATGGATAAACATGCGCATCTGCGGGAAAAGGCCTGATTTGTATGATTACAGGGGTCTGTCTGACTCAAAACGAATCAATCCAGGCCAGGCCGGAAATAACCGGATCTGCCTATGTTTCCGGGTCCTCATCCGGGCCCTGATCGTAGTCTTGCTGTATCTTCGGCTGTTTTCGCTTACCGATCCAGATCACGATGTCCTTGTCAGATTGCAGGCGCATTTTCTTGACTGTTGGTATCTCACCCAATTGTGTCATCAAGCGTTGTGAAATCTCTCTGGCCTGGGTCTCCATTTTTTTACCGTAATGAATGGTGATGCCTTTTAGTTTTTTATTCAGTTTTCCGGAGGTCCTGACAACCTGGTATCCCCCCGCATCGATTGCAGCCTCAATTTCCGGAAGTATGGCTGCACTACGATTGGTTGCGATATAGACACTGTATTTATGCTCACTACCAATTCGGTATCGAACAGGCTCACCCCCGCCAAGACGGTGTAACTCGACCTCATCGACATCATTTTCGACAACAAAGGATGCTATCAAATAGGTGTTATTCCGACCTATTTTTATCCAACCGGATTTGGAGACCGTACAGGTCCCTCTCTCCCCGGGTGCCGATGACTTTGCCCTGCAAATCGCACTACATCCGGAACGATCTTCCTTACCATTCGGATGCCTGTAACTGAGGACAAAATCCGGGACAAAGACCTTGCTGTCATCACCTTCGACCCTGGCCGACATTTTTAAAATAAGGTAACGTGATTTTGATGGTTTTTTGACAAAAATACGACGTTTGCGAGATGTAACTGAAGTCGCGAAGTGGTGACTGAGGATCTTCAGGTTTTTTAATTCACCAGCCTTTATCGCCATTGCGGGGCTAATATATGAAAAGGCCAGAACTGAAAGCACCATGGACATGATATACCGAAACTTCATACACAACCTCCTGACTTGAACTTGCAACCAGACAGGGCAATATTTCCCCTGGTTAATAACTGTCGAATTAATTCAAGAATAATATAAATTACCATATAAGTCCCGTTAACTTTTGAAACGGGCATCAATGTGAGGACATGGAATCGGTATAGCCGAATAAAGACCGTCTGCCGCAGGGATGCGGCTGCCGAGCGGCCAGGGATGGCATCCTTTGCGTGTCTT
>DRJK01000015.1 GCA_011052215.1 Gammaproteobacteria bacterium | reverse complement strand
TGCCGCCATCACGACTTGTGGCGTTAGCAGTCCTGCGCTTGCAGCTATTCCTGCTACACCGGCTGTCAGGCTGCCCTTTAACAGGGTTCTTCGTTTCATTATTTTGTTACTCCTGAATATTTCGCAATATTTATTAAAGCGTACTGATAAATTCGGTAACCAAGTCTATTTCCTTTTCAGAAAGAATCTTGTGTCTGCCAAATGGCGGCATTACTGTATTCGGGTTTGCTTTTGTAGCATCCCAAATCTGTGCACGTAATTTTTTCTTGTCAGGATAGCGTGCCTTCATGGCAACCAGTGGTGGCCCCACATTCCCGGCCATTTTTCCGCCTGCGATTGCATGACATGAAAGGCAATTACCTTTCTTTTTATTGAACGCCAGCTTCTTGCCTTTCTGTACTGGAGTTAACGCTTTTTTCTCTGCAGCAAATGTTATGTTGATGGGTGCCAGGGAGAGGCTTCCCATCAGCGCAGCAATGGCTGTAGCAGTGGAAATGATCTTCGCGGTTTTCCGCATGATTTCCTCCTCAATACTTAATATTTTTAGTGGTGAATAGTTGATGACAATACCAACGAGCACCTAAAATAGAGTGAATGGTAAATATATTACCTGTTATTAACCTTATGTCACTGCCTTTATTTGATACAGCTTATTGATTAGCATACTGATCTCAATACAGATAGCAAGAAAAAAAACAAAACAGGCAAAATGTTAGGAGTTACTAATATTCTTGAGTACTGACTTAACGGCATAAATGGATTATTTTTCGAGTAATGCAATTCGCTTATATGATTTAAGTTTTGCCTCTATTTTTGATGACAGGTAGTAATCAATATTTTCCAGTTTGGATGCGGTTGTTAAATGGCTGATTGCCGCCCGTGTATTACCATACAGGAAATCGTGTTCAGCCAGGTAGAGATAGGCCTCAGCCGTTTTGCCTGTTTTGCTTGATGCTTCCGAGAGCAGCTTCAGGATAGTGGCATCTACATTCCTGTTTCGCGCATAGTCTTGCAGCAAACTGTATGCCGCCTGTTCATGTTTTGTTGATAACAGATGTCTTGCATAGTGGACAGTAATGGCATAGCTGTACGGATACAGTTGCAGGATTGAATTGAAATTTTTCAATGCAGTTTTATTCTTTCCCATGGCCTGCTGTATTTCAGCCTCGGAAATGCGGTACAGAATACTTTCCGGGTTTTTTTTGACTAATGGCCGGATATGTTTATATGCCAGTTTTGCCTGGCTGTTTTTCAGGTAGGCGATGGCCATGGTGTAATGATAGATGTCCCTGTCTTTAATTTTTGATCTTTCTGTTTTATTGTCATAAATGAATTGGGCTATATCCTTTGCCTTAAGTACCTTCAATCGTGCTTTTATATAGGGGTATAACTTGTTCGGCTTGATTTTCTTTACATGGATGTTGCGTGCGCGGTTACGTGAATCTGCAATGCGGCTGACACTAACGGGATGTGTCCTCAGAAATTCAGGTAACTCGCTACCATAAAACCGGGTCGCTTTTTGCATGCGTTCAAAAAAAACCGGCATACCATTGGGATCGAAACCTGCATTTGCCAATGTCTTGATACCGATGTAGTCGGCTTCCTTTTCATGTGCCCTGGTGAAGTTTATTTGCAATTGTGCATTGGCTGCCAGTGTAGTGGTTATCGCGGCCTCGGTAAGCTGTGGAACATTCTGCCCGATCAGCACAGCGGCGAGAAGTGCTACCGCTGTTGTTAACCGTTGTTTACTCGCAGACGCGATCGTACGTGACATGTGTTTCTGGGTTATGTGGGCGATTTCATGCGCCATGACACCGGCCAGTTCACTCTCGGACTGTGTCGTCAGGATGAGCCCCGTATGAACACCGATGAAGCCGCCGGGGGCCGCAAATGCATTGATACTGGGGTCGTTGACGACAAAAAAGGTATAGGGCTGGCGGGTTTCATCGCTGTTAGCAACCAGACGGTAACCCAGTGAATGGATGTAAGACTGTACTAGCGGGTCGGTTACAATAAGCTCATTCTGACGCAACCAGCGCATCAGACTCTCTCCCATTTGCCTCTCGTTTTCCGGCGTGACGACGGAGGAAGAAGAGTCACCCATGTCGGGGAGGGAGACAGGTTCTGCGGCCAGATTCAGGGAATAGATGGCGGTGAACAAACAAATCACCAGATAAAAAGAACGAAACAACAATAAAATCTCCGGATAACTGAATTCTGTAATTCATTATAGCCATACTGTTACGGACACGGCCAGATTGTTGAATATCAATCAAATTGACAAGTCTGATGCACGAAAAGTTCCTGGGGGCCCGTCCGGGTCTTGACACTATAAAACTATATATTATAATATTCTTATATATTTATGGCCATTCCAGGAGTTTCGCCATGTTCGGAATCAATGAAATAGACAGTCAGATACTTAAGACGTGGAAGGATGAGGGCAAATCTATCAGGCTGATTGATGTCAGATCACATAATGAAATCAGCCAGGGGATGATTCACGGTGGTGAGCCCTTGCCTTTAAATCTGCTGCCATTGAGGGCTACCGGGATTGATAGTGAACATGATCTTGTTTTTTATTGCCGAACCGGTGCGCGTTCCGCCCAGGCCTGTTCTTATATGATGCAGAATGGTTTCAACAAGGTCTACAATTTACGTGGCGGGATTATCGACTGGGTACGGTCGGGCAATGGTATTGTGATGCCGGTTGAACAAATTGCATAATATTCAGCCCCTTATTATCCCGGTTTTCCAGGCGGGGAAAAGTTTAAACTGAAGGGGTCACTGATAAATTCGTCACTCTGTGCCCGGGGTGATCGGCGGTTCCCTGATTAATTGGTGCCGGAAAAGACCGCTGTTCAACAGTTTTCTGTTACGTGGAGGGGCATATATCCCTTTTCCACAGGGGATTTGGGGCAGTATAGTACTTGCCTTTACGTCAGAGTTGGCATATAAGTGTGGGCTTCAATTCTAATATCTGGTGTCTGATGCTGGATGAAAGCAGGTTTAATTCTTTGAACAATAAAATGAGGTATAACAATGGCAAATTTTGATACAGAGCTGGATGCGTCCGGATTGAATTGTCCACTTCCTATTTTGCGAGCAAAAAAATCATTGGCGGGTTTGCAATCCGGCCAGATTCTTCACATCATTGCAACAGATCCGGGTTCAGTAAAGGACTTTGAAGCATTTTCCAAGCAGACAGGAAATGAATTGATGGAATCCAGGGAAGAAGGCGGAAAATTTTATTTCCTGATTAAAAAAGCATAATTTCAGACATTGACAGTTATGCAGGCTTTATTATTCTAGATTTTATTTTGTGAGGTTAACCGATGTCAGACCAAAAGAAACTCGCGATTATCGCAACCAAGGGTACCCTGGACTGGGCCTATCCACCATTCATCCTGGCATCGACTGCAGCCGCCCTGGGATATCAAGTGGAGATCTTTTTTACTTTTTACGGACTACAGTTGCTAAAGAAAAAATTGGCGCTGAAGGTGTCACCTCTGGGTAACCCGGGCATGCCCATGCCGATGGGGATGGACAAGTGGTTCCCCATACTGGGTACAACGATTCCAGGCATGCAAGCGGTCATGACCATGATGATGAAAAACAAGATGAAGTCCAAGGGAGTGGCCAGTGTTGGTGAACTGCGTGATCTATGTAATGAGGCGGAAGTAAGGATGATTGCCTGCCAGATGACGGTAGACCTGTTTGATATGTCAACCTCGGAATTTATTGATGGCATTGAATACGGGGGTGCTGCAACATTTTTTGAATTTGCAGGTGAGGCCGATATCACTTTGTATATTTAGCCCTGTTTTAGCAATACGTTACCAAAAAACCGCCTGACCGAGGCGGTTTTTTTATGGTATATCCAGGTAAAGGGTATCAGGTTAAGCCGTTGTGGAGCAGAATGCCATTTAACCCGGGTTCAGTCTGGTTGGTATTAATAATCATGGGCCTGTGGTGCGGGTGTTTATCAATCCATCAGTCTATTTCTAATTAAAATCAGGTAAGCCACCGCCTCAGGCGGTGAGACACAAAGAGGCACTGCCGTTAAGGCGTGCAAAGAGATAGCCGCAAATGGACGTAAATACTCGCAAATATTGATAATGATTATTTGCGTTCATACGTAGCTAAACAAGGTTTTAGGAAATATAATATTTGCGAGTATTTGCGGCTAATA
>DRJK01000014.1 GCA_011052215.1 Gammaproteobacteria bacterium | reverse complement strand
CTGATCAAGACCGTCTGCCGCACGGATGCGGCAGCCGAGCCGCCATGGATGGCATGTTTTGCGTGTCTTGATCAGGCTTGCCGGTTTCATGTCCTCACATTGTTATGTGCTTCAAAAAGTTAACGGGACAGCAGCGATGGTGCAACTTGAAATCAGGTGAGGCCGGCTGTCATTAATACTTCATATTTTCTTAACGGGAATTAAACATTTCACTGTAAAACTTCATTAATACAAATAACGGGTAAATACCTTGAATATACTTTTTATATCTGATGTTTACTTCCCCCGTATCAACGGTGTTTCAACCTCCATCAAGACATTTAGAGATCGATTTATTCAGGCAGGCCATCGGGTTGTACTGATAGCCCCGGACTATACCTATAATGGCAAGGATGATGCTGACATCATCAGGATACCTTCCCGGCAAATTATTTTTGACAAGGAAGACAGACTCATGCGTTCGTCAGCAATAAAGAAAATGGTCGACCAGCTGAAAGATATGAATCTGGATCTGATCCATATTCAAACACCATTTGTTGCACACTACATGGGTGAATATCTGTCAAACAAACTGGGAATTCCACACATCGAGACCTATCACACATTTTTTGAAGAATACTTCTACAACTATATTCCTCTTGTACCAAAAAAATGGCTGCGTAATTTTGCCCGCAAATTCACGGTAAGGCAGTGTAATAATGTAGATCATATTGTTGTTCCGTCAACTGCGATGGCGGAAGTTTTATGTGAATATGGCGTCACCACCGATGCTACAATCCTGCCGACCGGTATCGAACCCCGCCAGTTTGACAGTGGCAATGGCCCTTTGTTCAGAGCCATACATGGCATCAGGCACAACCGCCCGGTACTGACGCATATTGGCAGAATAGCACATGAAAAAAATATAGATTTCCTTATCAGAATGCTGACCCATGTATGGCAGGAGATACCCGAAATTCTGCTGGTCATCGCAGGGGAAGGCCCGGCAGAAAAAAAATTGAAAAGGCTCGCCATCAAACTCGGGCTAAAAGATAACGTTCTGTTTGTCGGCTATCAGGACAGGTCACGTGAACTGAATGACTGCTACTGTTGCGGGGATATTTTTGTATTTTCATCCAGAACGGAGACTCAGGGCCTGGTACTGCTTGAATCCATGGCGCTGGGAATTCCGGTTGTGTCGACTGCGGTAATGGGTACACGCGATATACTTGAGGCGGGACTGGGCTCATTGATTGCGGATGAAGATGAACGCAAGTTTGCCAGAAAGGTCACCCGGCTTCTGACGAATGATATCATGAGAGATCAGCTCGCCAGGGAAGCAAGACAATATGCACAACAATGGTCTGCGGATAACCTGGCAGCCCGTATGCTCGAACTCTATCGCTTACTCTGCAGAAGACATGAGAGTGCTCCCGATAAACAGACTTTTCAAACCACACAACTCAAGGCGGAAAACCAGGATCAATACTGATTTGTAGCACGTGGCGCAAGATTATCAATAAAATGTTCGGTTGACTTCAGCCATGAATGCTGCAATGCGTAATCACGGGGTTTGCTTCTATCCAGTTTGAGGGCCTCCATGGTTGCCTTGCCCAGATCCTCATCCAGGATTCCTGTTTCACCATTTTTTATTACATCAACCGGTCCGGTAACCGGGTAGGCCGCCACCGGCACACCACATGCCATTGCCTCCAGCATTACCAACCCGAATGTATCTGTGCGGCTGGGAAAAACAAAAACATCGGCAGCAGCAATAAAGCGCGCAAGTTCTTCACCAAATTTATACCCCGTGAATACCACGTCAGGATAACGACCACGTAATTTTGACATATCAGGGCCATCGCCAACTACTATTTTTGTTCCCGGTAGCTCAAGGCTTAAAAAGGAATCCAGATTTTTTTCAACTGCCACCCTGCCTACATAAATAAATGTCAGCCTCTCCATGCTGACAACCTCACACTCATAGGGTTTGAATATTTCTGTATCTACTCCCCTGGCCCAGATTATCAGATTGTTAAAATTCCATGCTTCCAGCTTCTTTCGCTGTGACTCGGTCGGCACCATTGTCCGAACGGCTGGCGAGTGAAACCATCGAAGTAATCGATAACACACGGCCAGCGGTATGGGAAAACGCAACCTGATATATTCCGGAAATTGCGTATGATACGAACTTGTAAATGGTAATTTATTGCGCAGGCAATAGGCTCGTACTGCAAGCCCTACCGGGCCTTCAGTGGCAATATGGATGGCATCTGCATGGAACTCGCCCAGTATTCTGCGAATCTTCCGGCCCGGGAGTATGGCCAGCCTTATTTCTTTATATGTAGGTAATGAAACGGTCCTGAATGGCTCCGGTGTAATGTACAGGATCTCGTGGCCTTGCTGTCTCAATACTTCACCTGTCCTGGTCAGGGTGGTCACAACGCCGTTTATTTGAGGATGCCAGGCATCCGTCGCAATCACGATTTTCATGCAATTTTCTGGCTGACACCTTTGTTGTCTGCCGGGTCCGTAATCATCGTATGTATCTTGTCAGACCAGTGCAATATTTCCAGAGAACCACTCCGGGTTTCCACCATGGCGGTACAACTCTCAACCCAGTCACCATCATTACAATACAAGGTATCATTGATGTAACTGATTTCGGCATGATGAATATGACCACATACCAGGCCATCAACATCACGCCTCCTGGCCTCATGCGCGACGGCATTCTCGAAGTTACTGATCACATTAACTGCATTCTTTACCTTGTGTTTGAGGTAGGCGGCGATCGACCAGTATGGAAAACCCATGTTCCGTCTGAAGAAATTTACCCAGCGATTGAGATATAACAGAAAATCGTAGGCAGTATCGCCCATGTAACCAATAAAGCGACTACACCTGATAACGCTGTCAAATTCATCTCCGTGCAGCATCAGCAACCGTCTGCCATCGGCTGTTTCATGTATGTAGTCTTTATGAATTTCGACATTACCGAACATCAGGCCATCATAGTCACGCAGCATTTCATCATGATTCCCCGGTATATACACTACCTTGGTGCCATGTTTTGCCTTGCCCAGAATTGTCCGGATAACATTATTATGTCCCTGGGGCCAGTAGAGCCTGCGTCTTTTCAGCGACCAGATATCGATAATATCACCAACAAGATAAAGATATTCACATTCTGTTGACCGGAGAAAATCCAGCAGAAAGTCGGCCTTGCAACCACGGTAGCCAAGGTGAACATCTGATATCCAGATGGTACGATAATGCAGTGGAGATATTCTGCATACTGATTCCATAAGCCTGTCCCATAAAGCAAACAGGTTATTAATCTATATTCAGAACATGACAGATGGGCTAAATTTTCTTTAAATATTCATGACAATGAAGCAGAGGCATGGAACCGGTGGTAATACAAACCTGTACTTTTACACTGTTGTCCCGTTAAGCCATGACGAATGTATCTGAAATGTAAGTGGCAAGTGCGTTTCGGGCTGGCTTTCAATCCGGACATGAAACCGGCAAGCCTGATCAAGGCACGCAAAACATGCCATCCATGACGGCTCGGCTGCCGCGTCCGTGCGGCAGACGGTCTTGATCAGGCTTGCCGGTTTCATGTCCTCACATTGTTATGTGCTTCATAAAGTTAACGGGGCAGCAATGCCACTTTTACCCTGATACCATTAAATCAGGCCACTTCTTTTTCGATTACCAGTGATATTGGAAAATAACAACGAAATGTACTTCCTTTACCCAATTCGCTGTCGATCTCCAGCCTGCCATTGTGGCGCTTAAGCACGTGTTTGACGATGGCCAGCCCCAGCCCGGTACCACCACTTTCACGTGAGCGCCCGACATCAACGCGGTAAAAACGTTCAGTCAGCCTTGGCAGATGTTGTGGTGCAATACCCGCACCATTATCCTCAACCTCGAGCCATGCGCCACGTTCATCTGCAAACCAGCGTATATTGATGTCACCACCTTCAGGTGTATATTTGACTGCATTGTATATCAGGTTGGAAAAAACACTGACAATCTCTTCGTGATTGGCATACAGCCATAAAATACGATCGGATGCCAGTTTGATTTTATGCCGGCCCATGCTGAGAGCATCCGCATCCTCACGAATCATTTCCAGTATTGCCGGCACATCAACCTGATCTCTCTTGTGTTCGCTGTCATCTGTTTCGAGACGTGAGATTAATAACAGATCGGTGACAATATTCTGCATGCGTATGGTTTGCTGCATCATTGAACTTAAAATTTTATCGTTTTCATCCGCCCATTCATCCTGTGCATCCAGTATGGTTTCCAGGTATCCCGATATGACTGTCAGGGGTGTGCGTAATTCGTGTGAGACATTGGCAATGAAGTCCTTGCGCACCTGTTCGAGCTTGTACAGGCGGGTTACATCACGCACCAGCAACAGAAGTTGTTTATTCCCATATGGAACAATCTGCATAGAGAGCCTGACCAGCTCATTTAATGGCGACTTCATACGCAATGGCTCGGCATAATCCGAGCGTCTGAAATAACGGGCAAATTCCGGGTTCCTGATCAGGTTTGTTATCAGTTGGCCGGTATCATGCGGGCTTTTCAGATCCAGTAATTCCGCTGCCTTCTTGTTCCAGTTTTCAATCGTCCCGTTGGCACTCATTATCACGGCGGCATCAGGCAAGGCATTGGTTGATTCACGAAAACGATTGACCATGGTTGCCAGGCGTTTCTTTCGCCTGCGGTTACGTTGCTGGAGTCGATACAAATGATAGTAAACATTTGACCAGGCACCCTCTGCAACCTCCGGCATACCTGTTCGCTTGCCCTGTAGCCACATATCGAGACGATGAAGATTGTAGAGATGCCAGATGAGATAAGCGGAAACGATCAGCAACAACATCAGCGCAAACCGCCCCGTCACCAGGCCAAGAAACAGACCTACAAATAACAGGCCCACAAGCCGCCAGATTTCGCTGGACCAGGAATTATTCATTCAATTACACCTGCACTGAAAAGCGGTATCCTGCACCTCTGACCGTCTGTATCAATTTATCACAACCATGCATGGAAAGTTCCTTTCGCAAACGCCTGATATGAACATCAACTGTACGATCCTCGATATAGACATTTTGCCCCCAAACCCTGTCCAGTAGCTGTGAACGGGTATAAACCCGCTCCGGATGAGTCATAAAGAACTGCAACAGCCTGAATTCAGTTGGGCCAAGATGAATTTTTTCACCGTCAGAATGCACCCTGTGGGTGGCCGGATCCAGCTCCAGCCCTGATACTGTTATAGCATCATTTTCAGCCAGTGGCTCACTCCTGCGCAAGACTGCATTTATACGGGCAATCAATTCCCTGGTTGAAAACGGCTTGGTGACATAATCATCAACACCAATTTCAAAGCCCTTGAGCTTGTCCCCTTCCTCGGCACGCGCTGTCAGCATGATGATCGGTATGGTCCGCGTCAGTTCTTCACGCTTCAGCCGTCGAGCCAGATCGACACCACTGATATCGGGCAGCATCCAGTCAAGCAGGATCAGATCCGGTGGCCTGTCTGCTATACAACTCATCGCCTGCATCGAGTCCTGGGCCAGAATGACAGTAAAACCGGTTCTTTTAATGGCAAATTCTACCATATCCAGGATTGCCGGTTCATCATCTACAACCAGAATAATTTTTTCTTTAGACATTGTTGTTGCCATAAAAGATTAATATTTTTGTATTTAAAGGCAAAAATGTTACAAAAAGATGACAGTAAAAGTTCCGGTAACGAGAGAATAATAGTCAGTGGCCAGGAAAAGGCCCGATTATTTGTACTTTATACCTCGCTACCAGGCTACTTATAATTCGACACTGATTTTTCGCGGTCATGGTCCGCTCCTGCTGTCTAATTGCCTAATTGACCAACATCCCGAACCGCGCCACGGGAAGCCGACGTCGTCATCGCAGCATAGGCCTTCAATGCCGAACTGACCTGGCGATCACGATCAACAGGCTGCCATGCATCACTGCCTTTCGCTTCCATGGCAGCACGACGACCAGCCAGTTCCTCATCACTGATGGCTACACGAATACTGCGATTGGGAATATCGATCTCGATGGTATCGCCTTCCTCTATCAGGCCAATGGCACCACCCTCGGCTGCCTCAGGCGATGCATGGCCGATGGAAAGACCGGACGTGCCACCGGAAAAACGACCATCGGTAATCAATGCACACACCTTGCCCAGGCCCTTCGATTTGAGGTAACTGGTCGGGTACAACATTTCCTGCATACCCGGCCCACCGCGCGGTCCTTCATACCGAATGACAACGACATCACCTTCATTTATGTTGTCAGCGAGAATCGTTGCAACTGCATCGTCCTGGCTTTCAAAAATTCTGGCGGCCCCCGAAAACGTCAGAATACTTTCATCAACACCGGCCGTTTTGACAACACAGCCGTCTTCGGCGATATTGCCATACAGCACGGCCAGCCCACCATCCTTGCTATAGGCATGATCAATGTTTCGGACACAGCCGTTTTCACGGTCGGTATCGAGATCTGGCCAACGTTTGTTCTGGCTGAATGCCACCTGTGTCGGCACATTACCTGGCCCTGCCCTGAAAAACTCCTTTACCTTTTCACTGCCGGTCTGGCAAATATCCCACATCTCCAGGGCACGTCCAAGACTGGAATTGTGAATAGTCGGGAGATCCGTGTTTAACAAACCGGCGCGATCCAGTTCACCGAGGATGGCCATTACACCGCCGGCACGATGTACATCCTCCATGTGATATTTCTGTGTCGAAGGCGCTACCTTGCACAGATTAGGCACCTTACGTGATAGACGATCAATGTCATCCATACTGAAATTTACTTCGCCTTCCTGGGCAGCCGCAAGTAAATGCAGGATCGTATTGGTTGAACCCCCCATGGCAATGTCCAGCGACATGGCATTTTCGAATGCGGCAAAGCTGGCTATAGACCTGGGTAACACAACGTCGTCATCCTGCTCATAATAACGTTTTGCATTGGCGACAATCAGACTGCCCGCCTCAAGAAACAGTCGCTCACGATCAACATGGGTCGCCAGTGTGCTGCCATTACCCGGCAAGGACAGTCCCAGTGCCTCGGTCAGGCAGTTCATGGAATTGGCGGTAAACATACCGGAACAGGAACCACAGGTCGGACAGGCCGATCGTTCTATGGTCATGACATCTTCATCACTGGCATTATCATCCACCGCCAAAACCATGGCGTCAATCAGGTCAAGATGAACCTCTTTGCCATCAATAATACTTTTGCCCGATTCCATCGGGCCGCCTGAAACAAAAACGGTCGGTATATTCAGCCGCATGGCTGCATTCAACATGCCCGGTGTTATCTTGTCACAGTTGGATATGCACACCAGTGCATCGGCGCAATGTGCGTTGACCATGTATTCAACCGCATCGGTAATCAGTTCGCGTGAAGGCAAGGAATACAACATGCCACCATGCCCCATGGCAATACCGTCATCAACAGCAATGGTATTGAATTCCTTGGCAACCCCGCCCGCCTTCTCGACCTCACGTGCAACCAACTGGCCCATGTCCTTCAGGTGGACGTGCCCCGGCACAAACTGGGTAAATGAATTGGCTATGGCGATAATAGGCTTGTCGAAGTCTTCATCTTTCATGCCGGTTGCCCGCCATAATGAGCGTGCCCCGGCCATGTTTCTGCCATGTGTTGTGGTTCTGGATCTGTATTCGGGCATTACTGGCCTCTGTCTGGTGATGGGTATCGGCTAATATTAACAGATAAGTTAATAAATATAATAAGATAGATTGATGGTTATGCCGGCAATTTCTGTCTCGATTGAGTAAATACCAATAACACAGCGTACGCAGAGGGAAATTGTCCTGTTTATTATTAACACGCCCCCGGTTCATCAATAATTAAAGAAAATAGCTGGTCATTAATGCGTCAGGTAAAAATATGTTTAAGACTACAGATTAACCGACCAATGTATAACTAACTGTAATTATTGCAGTATTTCGTTATTGTATAATGATCCTGGCTACATATTTACATCAATCTTCCAGTGAATACCAAGCCGGTCTAACCGTTTTTCCCTGCGCCTCCGCGTCACTGCGTCCCCTGCGTTTATCTATATATTTTTACACTGCTGTCCCGTTAACTTTATGAAGCAGATATCAATGTGATGACATGGGATCAGTAAGCTGGATCAAGACCGTCTGCCGCACGGATGCGGCAGACGAGCCGTCATGGATGGCCTGTTTTACGTGTCTTGATCCGGCTTGCCGGCTAGCCCGAAACGCTCCTGCCGCTTACATTTCAGCTACATTCGTCACGGGTTAACGGGACATTAACAGTGATATTTTAAGGAGCCCCTGATCAATCCATGAACTCCAATATCCATCCAGTCACTTTGACGACATCTGAAAAGCTTGCAAATTTGCCTGATAAAACGTTACCTTACGCATTATATCTAATTTTGGATCAGATCCTTGAGCAATAAAACAGACAGCGAACAAAAGCAGACTTTCATAGACTGGTTTCGCAGCACCTCCCCCTATGTCAATGCGCACAGGGGCAAGACCCTTGTGCTTGTTTTCGGGGGTGAGGCCGTTGCCGGCAAGAAATTCGATTCCCTCGTGCATGACATTGCCATCCTCAATAGCCTGGGCATACGCCTGGTACTGATCCACGGCGCACGCCCGCAAATCGAGGACAGGCTGAAACGTGACGGGCTGGACAGCTCGTATCACGACGGCCTGCGTATCACCGACAGTGCTTCACTGCAATGTGTCCAGGAGGCATCCGGCAGTATACGTGTTGAAATAGAATCACTGCTATCCATGGGCGTTGCCAATACGCCTATGTCCGGCGCCCACATCCGCGTTGTCTCGGGTAACATGGTGACCGCACAACCAGTGGGAGTCCGTGACGGGATCGACTTTCAGCATACCGGTGTAGTTCGACGCCTGGATGTCGATGCGATTGAAGCAAGGCTTTCCCAGGGTGACATCGTGCTGTTGTCACCCCTTGGTTATTCGCCCACCGGCGAGGCGTTTAACCTGAGTGCCGAGGATGTCGCGACATCGGCCGCAATCGAACTACAGGCCGACAAACTGATTTTCCTGCTGGAAGGCAGCGGCGTACAGGATGGAAAGAAACAATTAATCCGTGAATTGACACCGGGCGAGGCCGAACATCTGCTCAATGGTAAAAGAAAACTGCCCGATGAGGTGGTCAAACATCTGCGCAGCGCGGTTCATGCATGTCGTTTTGGCGTCAGGCGTTCACACCTTATACAACGCAGACAGGATGGCGCCATGTTGCAGGAACTGTTTACGCGTGATGGCACTGGCACAATGGTAACAGCGGAAACATTCGAGGAGATGCGGTGTGCCTCAATCAATGACGTCGGCGGCATTATTGAATTAATAAAACCGTTGGAGGAAAACGGTACGCTGGTGAAAAGATCCCGCGAACGGCTGGAAATTGAAATCGACCAGTTCACGGTTATCGAAAGAGACGGCATGATTATCGGTTGTGCGGCAATTCACGCCTACCCGAAAGAGAAGGTGGCCGAGCTTGCCTGTCTTGCCGTTCATCCTGAATACCTGAGACAAGGCCATGGCGAGCAACTTCTGATGCACATTGAAAAACAGGCCAGGTCACAGGGCCTGTCGGAATTATTCATATTAACCACACAAACGGCCCACTGGTTCCAGGAAAGGGGATTTAAACAGTCAGATATCAAATCCCTCCCCGTGACCCGAAAAAGTACCTGTAACTACCGCAGGAAGTCTAAACTTTTCTTTAAATATCATTAACTTATATCCTCTCTTGCTACTAAATGAATAAGTGGATAGAGTGTAAACAGACGTGGACCGAAAGCAGGTTCCTGTTCAGGCGATCCAAGAGTACAGGTTATGACAGACAAAATGCATATACTCGAAATATACGACACTGAAGACTACACAGGGCCCAATCCGGTTAAACTGACCGGGCAGTTTGTTGTCCATGGGCCTGAAAACAGTCAGTATTACATCCTCAAGCCTGATGAACCGCTGGAGTTCGACGGTTTGGAAATAGACTGCCTGGCCGTCAGACCACATTATGAAGGCGATCCCATTAATAATGCCGTTGAAAGCATTTGTACCGTTGGAATCGCCCGCCCCCATAACGGAGCAAGCTACCAGGAAGGTATAATATACGGTTTTAACGATTTCATATTCTGGAAAGTCGGAAAAATTAATCCCTCTCACCACGAATAACCCTGTGCAGGCCAGAATACTGCACCTGACCGATACCCATCTGCATGCCAACCCTGACTATGTCATGATGGGCAGGAATACGCGCCTCTCTTTATTGGCCTTGCTCGAACACATCCATAGTGAATCAGAAAAACCGGACATCGTCCTGGTTACCGGCGACCTGACCCACGATGAAACAAGCAAAGGATATCGGGATTTAAGAGCAATCCTTGAAACCCTGAAGGCCCCGGTTTATGTGCTGCCCGGTAACCATGATATCCCGAAGCTGATGCATCGGCACATGAACAAGGGGCAGGTCGGCACGCAAAGACAAATCCTGATCCACAACTGGCAGATTGTCATGCTCGATTCAACAATCAGGCAAAGCGACAATGGCAGGCTGGATGACTCACAACTTCAATTCCTGCAGCATTGCCTGGGCCAGTATCCTGAACGCTATACTGTCATCTGCCTGCATCACCCGCCACTGCCAACAGGCAGCCCATGGCTGGATACCATGCAACTGGAAAACAGTACGCAATTTCTGAATATAATAGATAAACAACCGGGTGTCAGGGCCGTGTTATGGGGGCATATCCATCAGGAGTTTTCAGCACAACTGAACAACATACAGCTACTGTCCACGCCATCAACATTCAGTCAATTCAAACCCCTCTCCAGCACCTATGCCGTAGATAAAAAAAGAAACGCGGGTTATCGCTGGCTTGAACTTTCAGATAATGGGGAGCTGGAAACCCGGGTGGCCTGGCTACCCGGTTAAGGGCTATACCAGCGATCTGCTGGCACCGATGTGATGGTGAACCTGCAAATCGTACAAGTGTTTCTCGGCATCGACCAGGTGCTGGCCCCAGTGCCACAAATAACTTCTATACCAGAGCCCGAGGGCACGAGACAGTGCCTCGGGGTCTTTCTCCAGCAGATCCAGCCCTTTTTTAAGATCAAAATAGATATCGGTAAAATCATCGGCCAGGCTGCCACTCATGTCGTCAAGTTCTTCGGGTTTGTCAAAATCCAGTGCATACCCGTCATGGTCACCCAGTATTTTCCGTAACCGCGTATAGAGCTCAAATCGCCTGTCCATATCCTGACCGGGTTCCTGTGGAACCTTGTCGACATAGGTATCTTCCAGGGCTGAAACAGCGGCATGAATCCGGGGCAGTAAAGACGCCAGATTATCCAGCCAGTCACCGCTGGCCTGATCCAGCTGATCAATCAGATGGCAGTACTCGTCAGCTGAACTTGCCAACACATAACTCCACTCTGTTGTTGTATTCATGGCCCGCTTCCTGTTACCGGTTTTTACCCTAACCAATTCCAGTCTAGACGATATTCTGGTTGTTACCGCACATAATAAATAGGGAAATTAGCACTTCGATAAACTGAAAACATTCTAACTATATGTTTATTATAAATTATAACCACTGGAATGACTGCCAAAAAAAATTAGTTATGCCTGCAAATAAGGGGTTTTCAGGGGTAAATGCCATCAGCACGGCATGGTGGGATTCCGGATTTAAATCTCGATCATTTCAAAATCATCCTTGCTTGCCCCGCACTCGGGGCATACCCAATTAAGGGGAATATCCTCCCATCGCGTCCCTGGCATCAAACCTTCCTCGGGTATACCTTTGGTCTCATCATAGATAAAACCACAAATAACACACATATATGTCTTCATGAAAAAATAACCTGATAAATATTCTGATAAAACAGCACTTATTGTCACATGTTTCCGTTGCAAGCAAAACCGTTTTCTGTTTTTTACAATGGGCATTGAGCCAGCTCGTGTTCCATTGATGTTATACTTGAATGATGTCACAAAGCATACCCGCGGTACTCGTCTTCTCCGGTCTCGACCCCAGTGGTGGAGCGGGTATTCAGGCCGATATTGAAACACTCGCAAGCCATGGGTGTCATACCTGCCCGATTGTAACCTCACTGACCGTCCAGGATACCCATGATGTAAAAAACAGGGTGCCGGTTGACCCTGGCCTGTTGTATGAGCAGGCCAGCGTACTGCTGAGTGATATCGAGGTATCGGCCGTCAAGATTGGCCTGCTTGATGACTGTGACGTGGTTGAGTCCATCCACCGTATTATTACAACCCACCTCGAACTGCCCGTTATTCTGGATCCTGTTCTGGCCAGCGGTGGCGGCACCGCATTCAATGATCAGGAGGTTCAGGATGCCATCCGGGAACTGCTGTTACCACAAACAACCATATTGACACCCAATTCGCGTGAGGCACGGATTTTAGCCCCCGAAGGCGATAACCTTGGCGCCTGCGCCATGGCATTACTGGATCATGGTTGCGAATTTGTATTCATCACCGGTACCCACGAGCCTACTGAAAAAGTCTGTAACACCCTGTATGGCAACCATCGGAAGCTTGAAGAATTTACCTGGCAACGACTGGAGGGGGAATTTCACGGCTCTGGATGTACACTGGCCTCCAGTATTGCCGGTCTTCTGGCACAGGGAAATGAGCCCATGACCGCAATCTACGAGGCCCAGGAATATACATGGCAAAGCCTGAATAACGGTTACCGGATTGGCCAGGGACAATCGATCCCGAACCGCTTTTTCTGGGTGGAAAATGACTGAAACAGGCATCACCCCCAATATCATGACGGTACAACAACGGTTACAGGGCCTTTACCTGATTACAGATGAAACACTCACACCTGGAGACAAACTGGCCAGCTGTGTCCGGCAATCCATACTCGGCGGTTGCCGGATTCTCCAATACCGGGACAAGGGATCAAGACCGGATGCCCGCCGACAACAATCACGATTACTGCAAACGCTGTGTAGAAAAAATAATGTAACCTTTATTATTAATGACGACATCAACCTGGCCTGCGAAATCGGCGCCGATGGTATCCATCTGGGCAGGCAGGATCTCGACCCGAAGGCTGCACGCCGGCAAGCCGGGGCCGATACCATTATCGGTGTATCCTGCTATAACAACCTGGATCGGGCGATTGATGCCGAAAGACACGGTGCAGACTATGTTGCCTTCGGAAGCTTTTTCCCGTCCGCTATCAAACCAGACGCGGTACACGCGGAAATCAACCTGCTGGTACAGGCCCGGCAACGTCTTACCATCCCGATTGTTGCCATTGGCGGGATTACCCGGGTGAATGGTAAAGAACTGGTCGACGCCGGGGCCGATATGCTGGCGGTTATCTCTGCCGTATTCGGTCAAAATAACGTCAAGAGTGCAGCCACGGGTTTTCAGCCACTATTTACCCGCCCGAACGGGCACGGCAGCTGAGCAGGGAAATTACAGATGTCCGCTTGACCCATAACGAATGTCCCTGAAACGTAAGCAGCAAGTACGTTTTGAGCTAACCCGCAACACGGATATGAAACCGGCAAGCCGGATCAAGGTACGCAAAACATGCCATCCATGCCGGCCTGGCCGCCACTTCCCTGCGACAGATGGTCTTTATTTGGCTGTACCGGCCTCATGTTCTCACATTTACAGGCACTTCATTAAGGTTAACGACACCATTAGCCGTGCGGGGAAATACAACTTTCATTGCACTTCATCCTGCGGCCGGCATCATTTATAATAGATAATTACAGACAATAAAATCAGTAAAGGAAAAAAACCATGCCACACTCTCATGATTTATTCACGCAGGCACAACAACACATCCCGGGGGGGGTCAATTCACCGGTCCGTGCCTTCAAGGGGGTTGGTGGCGAACCCGTCTTTTTCAAACGGGCACAAGGCCCGTACGCCTGGTCTGAAAACGACAAGCAGTACATTGACTATGTCGGCTCATGGGGACCAATGATTGTCGGCCATGCCCATCACGAGGTCATAAAAGCAGTGCAGGAAACTGTTGAGCGGGGGTTGAGCTTTGGCGCACCAACGGTCATTGAAACAGAAATGGCCAACAGGGTTTGCGAACTGGTTCCATCTATGGAATTGGTCCGCATGGTGAGCTCGGGCACCGAAGCGACCATGAGCGCGATCCGGCTGGCGCGCGGATTCACCGGGCGGGACAAGATCGTCAAGTTTGAGGGCTGCTACCACGGCCATTCCGATTCACTGCTGGTCAAGGCAGGCTCAGGCGCATTGACATTGGGCGTGCCGACATCCCCCGGGGTTCCCGTTGCCCTGGCCGAACATACGATCACATTACAGTACAATAATATAGATGAGGTACGCGAGGCCTTCTCACATATGGGTGGTCAAATTGCCTGTATCATCGTTGAGCCGGTTGCCGGCAACATGAACTGCATTCCACCCGAGCCCGGTTTTCTGGAAGGTCTGCGCGATGTCTGTAATGAATATGAAAGTGTACTGATTTTTGACGAGGTCATGACCGGGTTTCGTGTTGCCCTTGGTGGTGCGCAGGCACACTATAAAGTAACACCCGACCTGACTACCCTGGGTAAAATCATCGGAGGCGGTATGCCGGTCGGTGCCTTTGGTGGCAGCAAGGAAATCATGGAACACATAGCGCCTCTCGGCCCGGTCTACCAGGCAGGAACACTGTCGGGTAATCCGGTTGCTATGGCGGCCGGCCTCAAGACGCTGGAGTTAATCAGTATGCCCGGCTTTCATGCAGAACTGACTTCATATACCGAAACCCTGGTAGAAGGGATTCTCAATCAGGCCCACATGGCGAACATCCCGCTCACGGCCAATACCGTTGGCGGCATGTTCGGGTTCTTTTTTACTGATGAAGAGAGGGTTAGCAATTTTTACCAGGTCAACAACTGTAACCAGGATCGCTTTCGTCTTTTCTTTCACGGCATGCTGGAACAAGGTATCTACCTGGCACCTTCGGCATTTGAGACCGGCTTTGTCTCATCTGCACACAGTGCAAAAGATATCCAGGATACCATTGACGCCGCTGGCAGAGTCTTCGCAAAGCTCTAGCCCGCATTTCTCACCATAACATTTAGCCATTAGAGGCATTCAGTGGCAAAATAACCGGCATGGACGCAACCACCTACCCGCAACTGGCCTGGTTAATCGAATGGATAAACCAGTACCCCTCCCTGACAGGTCTGTTTATATTCACTGTCGCCTTTCTTGAATCCATGGTGCTGATTGGCGTACCTATACCCGGTGCCGTTCTGATCATCTCGTTTGGTGCCCTTATCGCACTTGGCCATCTGGACTTTACTTCAACCTTGTTGCTGTGCATTGCCGGTGCAATTGCAGGAGACGGCCTCAGCTTCTGGATAGGTTATCGCTTCCATCAGCAAATAAAGAACATATGGCCTTTTAAATATTTCAAGGCCCAGTTTAAAACCGGCGAAAAATTTTTCCGCAAGCACGGTGGCAAGAGTATCGTCTTCGGCCGGTTTGTCGGCCCGATGCGGGCCATCATCCCGACTATCGCCGGCATGATGAGAATGTCCCCCTTACGGTTTACCATTATCAACGTCCTGTCGGCAATTTTATGGGCACCCGCCTATCTTCTGCCAGGCATGGTCTTTGGGGCTTCACTGGAACTGGCATCAGAAGTTGCAATACGGCTGGTTGTGCTGGTCTTTGCCCTCATTATTGCCTTGCTCGTTATCCGCTGGCTTATAAATCATATTATTGCTTTCCTTCAACCACGAGCGGAACAACTGGCCCTGAAAACCCTGCAATGGGCACGTCAACACAGACGCCTTGGACCACTGGTTCAGGCCCTGATTGACCCGAGGCAACCCGAATCTCCCGCATTATTATTGTTTGCCATCATACTGATTTTATCCGGGCTGACATTTTTCATTACCCTGAACACCCTGGCAGTATTTTCAGATACTGACCGGCAGGTTTATGAACTTTTACAGGGACTGCGTACCCCATGGGTGGATCAATTCATGGTACTGGTTACCATGTTGGCGGATAACCTGCTGGTAATTGTTATTACAATTGTCTTTCTGGTCTGGTTCCTGGCACAAAAAAATATTCCTGCGGCCTTGCACTGGATATCAGCCATTGTTTTTGGCGCCATCCTGACACGTATACTAAAGGTTGGCCTGCATGTACCCAGGCCTGACCCGTCTTTATTCCCTGATACGGCCTTCTATTCATTCCCGAGCGGACACAGCACCATGTCAATGGTGATGTATGGATTCCTGGCCATCATCATCGGACGGGAGGTGAGTAATAAAAAAAGAATTCATATTTATGTCAGTGCCGGTATCGTTATTACATTGATAGCACTGTCGCGTTTATACCTTGGTGCGCATTGGCTATCGGATGTGATTGGTGGCCTCACACTGGGACTGATCTGGATCACGTTACTGGGAATTGCATACCGGCAACATCCCTCTGCCCCCCTGCCGGCAAAATCCCTGGCTATTTTTACAAGCCTGGCCCTGGTAATCAGCACCGGTATGCACTGGCAATTTAATTACCAGAGTGAACTGGCACGCTATACCATCAAACAGGAAAAGTCATCGATCCGGTTAGGCAATTGGGAAAATCATGACTGGCAGACCTTACCTGAATACCGACATGACCTGAATGCGACATCGACCTATCCTTTTAATGTGCAGTGGAATGGCCAGCTCGGCACCATCAAAAAAATGCTGGCCTCAAAAGGATGGAAGCCGGCTCCCCGGTTAACTACCAGCGGGGTCATGAAATGGTTAAGCAGCCAGACACCCATCTATGAACGACCCATTCTGCCACATGCACACAACGGGGCACACGAAACACTGATAATGACTTTTTATGACAAGGTAAACCGGCAGTTTCTGGCAATCAGGTTTTGGCCTTCCGGTCACACATGGAAGAATCTGCCTGTGTGGTTAGGCCAGGCCGCACCGATGCAGATAAAGTCATTCCTGAATATTTTTTATTACCCGGTCACAAAACGTGATTTTAACACTGCCACCCACGTCCTGAAAACACAATTAACAAACGTAAATGTAATGGCGGTAACCCGTGAAATAAATTCGGCTGGAAAAAATAACTGGAACAGCAAGGTACTTCTGATTCATGCTCCCTATGTGCATGAAGCTACATTGCAGCCTTATTTGTAATCACAACATGGCTAATGAGCATTAAATATCAAAAATATAGAAAACAAATAGCCAGTTAAAACCACATAAGAGAGTTTGTATCCGTTTAATCTAAAAAGTTACGATACAGAAAATACGTTCTAACAAGCGACTGTGATCAGAATCAACCCTGCAACCTGATATTTAGTTAAGTCATTAGCCATTCCTTATCATCACGAACTGACGTGGTCTAATGGATTTGTACGCCCCAGTCAAGGATAATCATCTTAACTGAGGAAAGTAAGAATGGCTATGCGAAAGAAATATTCGAAAGAATTCAAATTGGATGCGGTGAGTCTGGTAACAGATCAAGGCTATACACGGACAGAGGCAGCGAGAAGCCTGGATATCAATGCCAACATGCCGGGGCGCTGGGTGAAGGAGCGCCAGGCAGATGATGGTCAGGCGTTTCGCGGGAATGGCAAGCTGACGCCGGAGTTGGAAGAAATCAGGAACCTCAGGGGCCAGGTGAAGCGCTTGCAGATGGAGAAAGACATCTTAAAAAAAGCGACTTAGTATTCAACCCGTTATCTGTTGCTCCAACAACGAACAGACGTATTCTCGCTCTAATCATTTCAATGTAATCAGACTGACACATTTCATATTTAGAATTCCCTTAAATAGTTAGAATCTCGTAGTGCAAGGCTAACCACGCCAGGTAGAACGCCTACGTTGTAGATGGCAAACATTACAGGACTAAAAATGAATAATTTTAGCAAGTTTGGCAAAATAAATGACTCAACATTTACCCCTTCTAGCGTGATCGCAAATCAACAATTCCAGGAATTCCTTAACCCATCGGGAGATCCTGTAGCTGGAATTCCAATTCCAATACTGGATCAAAATTTGGCAAAAAAAATTGTCACTCGGGTTGATGACATTATTTGGTATTTAAACCGTT
>DRJK01000013.1 GCA_011052215.1 Gammaproteobacteria bacterium | reverse complement strand
TGATCTGGAGGTAATTGAATGGTACTGGATGTCTATGTGGATAATCAGGCAATCAAGGTTGAGATACCTGAAAATATGTTTACCCATGCATATGGTTTTTTTGAGAACATGGATGCGGATATGGATAAAGGCTGGAAGATGGGACCATCTTACATTGAAAACCCCGATGCCATGATGCGCGCGCAAATTGCAGCTGATAAAATGCTGACAGCAATTGATGCAAAAAACGATATACTAACGCAACTCATGGCGGCCTATATCGTGATGAAAATTCCCGAGGTCAAGTCAGTCAATATTGATATTCATGGCGAGCCACTGAATACTGAAATTACAGTTTAGCTGTGACAGGCTGGATTTTCACATTCGTTAATGTAAATGGTTGTAGTGGCGATTGCTACAGTTTTTGCTTTAAAGATATTCTTTCACTGCTGCCCCGTTAACTTATCAAGTGAGCAACAATGTGAGGACATGGAATCGGCATAGCCAAATAAAGACCGTCTGCCGCAGGGATGCGGCGGCCGAGCGGCCATGGATGGCATCTTTTGCGCGTCTTGATTTGGCTATGCCGGTTTCATGTCCGGAATGCGCTGTTTAGCTCAAAACGTGTTTGCCGTTTACGCTTCAACTATATTTGTTATAGGTTAACAGGACAGCAGTGATTTTTTTAATAAACTTACAAATAAAATGTACCAACAGAAAATACAGATATCAACCCAGGGTCGCGGCAGTTACGATATCACGGCCGAGGTTCAATCCCTTGTTGGAGATTGTGATATTGAAACAGGGCTGTGTCATATCTTTGTGCATCATACCAGTGCATCATTGATGCTGTGTGAAAATGCCGATCCGGCAGTACGTAGAGACATGGAACGGTTTATGTCCAGGCTGGTAGTCGATGGTGATCCCTTGTTTGAGCATGTAAATGAAGGGCCGGATGATATGCCGGCCCATATTAGAAGTGTCCTGACTACCAATGACATGACCCTGCCTGTGAAAAATGGTCGTTGTGACCTGGGTACATGGCAAGGGGTGTATTTATGGGAGCATCGTATGACGGGACAGCGAAGGACGATCACAATAACGGTTGTTGATTAGCTGTCCCGGGCCTGTCGATAAAAAAGATTGTGGCGGAAATCTTGCTGTCGTCAGCTACCGGTCTTCAGTATGCCGGCCAGGTCCAGTTCAACAATCTCGAATTCCATTTTATCCAGGTCGGCCATGATAAAGGTTGCCGGTGCGCCAATTCCTGCGACCGTACCGGGATTGACCAGAACAGTCTTGCTGCCCTTGATATTTTCAAGCCACTCGATTCTTGTTTTATGGTCGTGCCCGCAACACACCATGTCCCACTCGCCGGTTGTCGCCATGGCCTCGGCATAATGCGGGTAATGAACAATGAAGATTTTCTTTCCACTCATTTCAATACCGGCATCCTGTCCGTAATAATTTAATTGTCCGTTCGATTTTTCAGCCATGCGATGCAGCGTGAACTGGTCGCCGGTGTTGTTGCCATGGATAACGTGAACGGGTAATTCAAATTGTCGGGTGACCTTGAGCGTACTCGGGGCCACTACATCACCACAATGGATCACGGCTTCGGCACCACGCAGGCTGGCCTCAGCAACAGCCGCCTCAAGCAGCTTCAGGTTATCGTGACTATCAGACAATATGCAAACGATCATAAATACTTTCTGGAAATCGGGTTTGTCGGGTACAGACCGGAAACGTCTTCACCGCCCATTTAAAAAAGAAAGGCCGGCATTATACCGGCCTTGGGTTAAATAGCTACCTGCGATGCAGGTGGCTATTTAAAGCAGCGGCACGATCAGCAGTGCCACAATGTTTATTATTTTAATTAACGGGTTAATGGCAGGTCCGGCGGTATCCTTGTACGGATCACCGACGGTATCGCCAGTGATCGCAGCCTTGTGGGCATCACTACCCTTGCCACCAAAATGGCCATCTTCGATATATTTCTTGGCGTTGTCCCAGGCGCCACCACCGGTGGTCATGGAAATGGCGACAAACAGACCGGTCACAATGGTGCCGATCAGCAGACCACCCAGAGCCTCCTTGCCCAGCGTCAGGCCAACCACAACCGGCACCAGCACCGGTAACAGGGAAGGGATGATCATTTCCCTGATCGCCGAGCGGGTCAGCATATCGACGGCCCTGGAATAATCCGGTTTCTGGCTGTAGTCCATGATGCCGGGCATTTCCTTGAACTGGCGACGCACCTCATTGACGATACCGCCGGCTGCGCGGCCAACGGCCTCCATGGCCATGGCACCGAACAGATACGGTACCAGTCCGCCAATGAACAGGCCGATAATAACCATGTGGTTATCCAGTGAGAAATTAAGTGCTGTACCGCCCTCTCCTTCCAGTGCATGCGTGTAGTCGGCAAACAGCACCAGCGCGGCGAGGCCGGCCGAGCCGATTGCATAGCCCTTGGTGACGGCCTTGGTGGTATTGCCAACGGCATCCAGCGGGTCGGTGATATTACGAATTTTTTCATCCAGTTCGGCCATCTCGGCAATACCGCCGGCGTTATCCGTGATCGGGCCATAGGCATCGAGAGCTACAATAATACCGGTCATGGATAGCATGGAGGTTGCTGCAATGGCAATGCCGTACAGCCCGGCCAGTTCGTATGCACCCCAGATGGAAGCGCAAATGGATAATACCGGCCATGCAGTTGATTTCATCGAAACACCCAGGCCGGCAATGACATTGGTGCCGTCACCGGTGGTAGAGGCCTCGGCAATACGTTTTACAGGACCATATTCTGTAGCGGTGTAATACTCGGTAATCACCACCATGGCAGACGTCAGTCCAAGCCCGATCAGGGCACAATAAAACAGGTTCATGGTCGACATGCTATTACCATCCAGCATAATGCTGCTACCCATGACAGACTGGGTGACGAAATAAAACGCCACGGCAGCCAATAATCCGGCAACGATCAGGCCGCGATAGAGTGCGTTCATGATCTTGCCACCTTCACGCGCCTTGACAAAAAAGGTGCCGACGATAGAGGCAATGATTGAAGTACCGCCCAGTACCAGCGGGTAGATAGCTGCCTGTGCAGCCATGTCTTTCATCAGCAAGCTGCCCAGCAGCATGGTGGCGACAATGGTTACCGCATAGGTTTCGAACAGGTCGGCAGCCATGCCGGCACAGTCGCCGACATTATCACCGACATTATCGGCAATGACCGCCGGGTTGCGTGGATCATCTTCGGGGATCCCGGCCTCGACCTTGCCAACGATGTCAGCACCGACATCCGCGCCCTTGGTGAATATGCCGCCACCCAGTCGGGCAAATATAGAGATCAGTGAACCACCGAACGCCAGACCCACCAGTGGTTGGATCGGGTCATGGACATCCATCGCCAGCAGAATGGCATAAAACGTGGTTACACCCAGTAGTGCCAGACCGACCACCAGCATGCCGGTAATGGCACCGCCGCGGAAGGCGATTTGCATGGCTGCATTGAGCCCGTCGTTGGCTGCCTCTGCGGTACGCGAATTGGCACGTACCGAGATATTCATGCCGATATAGCCGGTTAGTCCAGAGAGGATCGCCCCCACGGCAAAACCAATGGCGGTGTAGGCGTCGAGGAAGACGAACAGGGCAATACCCAAAACAATACCCACCATGGCAATCGCGGTGTATTGTCGGTTCAGATAGGCCTTGGCGCCTTCCTGTATGGCAGCTGCAATTTCCTTCATGCGGTCATTGCCCATGGGTTTGGCCAGTATCCATTTTATTGAGAAGACGCCGTATGCCAGTGCGAGCAGTGCACAGACAATGGCAATCGTGAGACCATTGATACCTAAAAACATTGCATTTACCTCCGTATTACCTTTCTTTTTCCGGTTTGCCTGTGTCGCAAGTGATCCGGTTTTTTTGTCCATGACAGATTGCCTGACAGTCGGTCATGATGAGATTTCACAGGAGTACAACAGCCTTAGTGTGTAATCGTGTGATATAAAAAAAGCCTCAACATAAGTGTTTGAGGCCTTTAATTCCTGAACTCTGTTCCCGGGGTGAAACCGAATATCTGTTCCAGTTCCATAGTAGTGATGAGTTGATTGACGGCTTCCTGGCCATATTCCCGTTGAACCTCAGCGAGTATAAGTTTCGCGCCGTTACGATTATAGCCACCCCCCATCAGGGCCTGCACGGCGAGTAATTCATTGGCCTTTTCCAGAGTCATGGCGCATTCTTCAACATATCTTTCCAGATTGATATGTAAATTACTTTATCTGGACGTAAGAAAATTATATGGTTTTACAAAAAATAAAGGAGAGTAAAATACTCTCCTTTATTTTATTAAACTAATTCAATGGTTTATTTAACCTTGAACGCCTTGCCTAGTTTCTTTTTGACGGCAACCTTCTTTAACTGGACATACCTGGGCATGCCATCCTTACCATAAGGAGGGTAATCCTCACCCTGCATCAGGGGTGCCAGGTAGTCACGGCAACGCTTGGTGATACCAAACCCGTCCCTGCTGATAAAGCTGTCTGGCATCATCTTTTCGACATTGGCAACGCGTGACAGATTGGCCTTGCCTATCTTCCAGCGGTAAGGCGTATTTGAAGTGCGGACCACAGTCGGCATGACCGAGTTCTCACCTTTAAGCGCCAGTTCAACGGCAGCCTTGCCCATGGCATAGGCCTGATCGACATCGGACCTGGAGGCGATATGGCGTGCCGCGCGCTGCAGGTAGTCGGCCACTGCCCAGTGGTATTTGTAACCCAGTTTTTCGCGGATCATGTTGGCAATAACCGGTGCTACACCACCCAGTTGTGCATGACCGAAGGCATCTTTCAGCCCCTGGTCGGCGAGGAACTTGCCACTGCGGTCGTGGACACCTTCTGAAACGACGATGGAACAGTAACCGAACTTGTTGACCTTCTCCTTTACTATTTTCAGGAATTTGCCCTTATTGAAGTTCACTTCAGGGAACAGGATAACGACCGGGATCTCGCAATCGTCTGTTGAAGCCATGCCGCCGGCCGCTGCAATCCAGCCCGCGTGTCTTCCCATAACCTCAAGCACAAAGACCTTGGTAGAGGTCTTGGCCATGGAGGCCACGTCAAAGCTGGCCTCCCGTGTGGAAATCGCAATGTATTTGGCAACGGAGCCGAAGCCCGGGCAGTTGTCGGTAACAGGCAGGTCGTTATCGACCGTCTTGGGGATGTGAATGGCCTGTATAGGATAACCCGTACTCTTGGATAATTGTGAAACCTTCAGGCAGGTATCGGCAGAGTCGCCACCGCCGTTGTAAAAGAAGTAACCAATATTATGGGCAGTAAAAACCTCAATCAGGCGTTCATATTCACGACGGTTTTCCTCGAGGCTTTTGAGCTTGTAGCGACAGGAACCAAATGCACCTGATGGTGTATGACGAAGTGCCGCAATGTCCTTTACAGATTCCTTACTGGTATCGATCAGGTCTTCTGTCAGTGCGCCAATGATTCCATTACGTCCGGCATAGACCTTGCCGATTTTGTCTTTGTGTTTTCGGGCAGTCTCAATAAGACCACAGGCCGAGGCATTGATAACTGCTGTAACACCACCAGACTGGGCATAAAAGGCATTCTTCTTGGCCATTTGATTTCCTCTCTATGAATATCTAGCTATTCAGGTTTTGTAGATTGTTAAAAACTGTTTCACCGGGTATCGGCTGTTTTTTTCTGTTCGTGGTCAGTCTGGGTCTGAAGCAGGGTAACAACACAGGTTGCCAGGTCATCGTATTCATCCCTGTTTGTACCGAACTGTTCATGTATCCGGTAAAAAAATTGTGCCCGGAAACGGTTGTCGTCCGCCTTGGCAACAATAAAGTGGCAGTCCCCGTCTTGCCAGTAAAAAGCCGGACATTCTGTCAGCTCGCGGTCAGATGTATACAGTCGTATCTCAGTATCGACGACCTGGACTTCTTTTTTTTCACCATAGCGTTCCTGGAGCGTTGTTTCGACGAGCCAGATTTCGTTATCAGTAATATCCGCTATTCGTGTCATGGATTATCCTGTTTTCAGGGTGTGTCCTTTTAAAGAGGGCAGAAGAATAGCGCATTTGGATATAAATTGCATGGATTTCATTGACTTCGGAGCGTATAAAATAGTAGCTTATTCATCACCAGGAAGATAATGACTAAAAAAATAATAAATACCTTTATATAATTAAAGTATATTCATAAGCCGATGCAGGGTTATGCAAATATAAAGTTAAAAAACTTAATAAAAACAGTCGAGTGAGGAGTTGTTTATGAGGATGGTACTGATTGGCGCGCCTGGTTCGGGGAAGGGTACCCAGGCACAACTGATCGAAAAGAAGTATGGTACCCCCCAGATTTCAACCGGTGATCTGCTTAGACAGGCCGTAGCCGATGGCACACCATTGGGTTTGCAGGCAAAAACGGCGATGGACATGGGGCAGCTCGTATCGGATGACATGGTTATCGGTATGATTCGCGACAGGATATCCAGGCCTGATGCCAATAAAGGTTTTATCCTGGACGGGTTCCCGCGAAACCTGGTACAGGCCCAGGCGCTTGATCAGTTATTGCATCTGATGAACAGGCCGTTACATCTGGTTCTTTTACTGGAAACGGATTTTGATGCACTGATGCAGCGTATTACCGGTCGGCGTACATGCCGGTCATGTGGTCATATCTGCAACATATACACAGATCCCCCCAAAATGGATGGCCATTGTGATGAGTGTGGCGGCAATCTCAGGCACAGGGTCGACGATAATGAGGAGATTATCAGTAATCGGTTTCGGGTATATGAAGCCCAGACCACGCCTGCCATTGCGTATTACCGGGAGCAGAACAAGGTTCGTGTTGTCCAGGGTATTGGTCAGGAAGAGGACGTTTTTGCAGCCATATGCCAAATTCTGGATACGGTAAAAGTTGACCCCGATGAAGTACCCATGCCGACTTTGGATGAACTGGAACAAATGATTATTGAAAAGTCGCAGGAAGCATTGATTGAAAAGGCCGGATCAGAAGTGGCTGGAGTGAAGCAGAGGCCAAAACAAAAAAGTGCCAGGACAAAACCGGTCATAAAAGCTACAACGAAGAAGCAATCCGGAGTTAAGAAAAAATCAGCAGCGAAAAAGGTTGTAGTAAAGAAAAAAACCACTGCAAAAAAGAAGGGGGACACAAAAAAAACTGCTGTAAGGAAAAAGACAGGGATAAAAAAGACCGCACCAAAGAAAGTTGCAAATAAAAAAACAGGGGTAAAAAAGGTCATGCCAAACAAAGCTGCGGGTAAAAAGAAAGCAGTGAAGAAGAAAGTCGTAAAAAGGAAAAAAGCGGCAGTCAAAAAGAAGAGTCCGGCCAGAAAAAAAGCAGTAGTGAAAAAGAAAACAGCGAGAAGAAAAAAATAGTTTTACAGGCGCAATCAGGGAGCAGGAGACAGGCGGGGCGTTGCCCCGGTTGGTTATTTGCAACAAGTATGTCAAGGAAGTAAAAAATGATAAAATATTCTATTCGATCACATCTGGTTAATATTATTGTCCCCGGTTTTTTTCTGTATGCCGTCACCATATCAACAGCGATGGCAGGGCCATATAGCAGCAAGGTAGTTGGCATGAAGTTCGCAGAAGTTCCATTCCCCGGTGATTTTCAAATGAGTGTTTTGAATATCCAGAAGCCGGGGGGTGAAGTCGTTGTACTTGTTCGCAGTAAAGGCAAGAAAATTATTGCAGTCGACAAGGACAAAACCAATAAGGATATTCAGGCCTGGAAATCGGGTGACAATGGCAGCAAGCAGCTTTTAAACGGAGGCGAGGTCTCGGCAGGATTTTTTTCCAAAATATCGAAAGATTCAATGGCCAGTCTGGTGACACTTAAATGTGAGGTTATGCCAGACAACGTGATTAAAAGTATTCATGCAAAAGGGTATATTCATATCCTGACGGCTGATTCCAGGGTTGAGGTGACGAACAAAAAATTTGATCTGAAGCCCGGTCAGATACTCAGGATAGGTTCGGTTCAGATGAAATTCAGGAAGTCAGGCAAACCGCAATGGGGCAAACAGCCGATGGAGATCACCTTTGATACCGATGAGAAACTGGAGTACCTGTCTGAGATCAGGTTTTATCAGCTGAATGGTAAAGAGATCAAATCTTCGCGCGGCAGTACCATGAGTATAGATATGGGTGGTCTCAAGCAAGTCTCGGTGAGTTACAAACTGGGCAAAAAAGTGGACAAAGTGATGGTCAAAGCAAAATACTGGAAGGGACTACAGCCAGTCAAGGTACCATTCAGTTTTGATGTGAAACGGATGTTTTAATTGTTTGTGTTTGCAATAAAAGGCAAGGAACGCTCCAATAAGTTGTAGAGGTTTGAACTTGATCTGACAGAGATGCACCATGCTTGGTCAATTATTTTAAATCGGGTATCACAGCTATCCCGTAAACTTTATGAAGCACATGTAAATGTGAGGACATGGAATCGGACTGGCCGAATCAAGGCCGTCTGCCACACGGATGCGGCAGCCGAGCCGCCATGGATGGCATGTTTTGCGTGTCTTGATTCGGCCAGTCCGGTTTCATGTCCGGCTCTGGCACAAAAAAACAAACCCTCCAACGGAGGGTTTGTTTTAAGCGGGCAGTACCTTTTACCTACAGGCTCTGATAATAGTCGATCAGGATCTTTGCCACTTCAGGACGTGAAAATTCCTTCGGGGGTGCCTCACCATTACCGAGCATTTCACGCACCTTGGTTCCCGATAACAGGACAAAGTCTTCTTTTTCATGATTCGGTGCCTCGTTCATCATAACAACCTTGTTCAGCTTCTTGGACCAGGCGGTATGGTCGGCACGGAAGATCTCGATTTCCATTGCCCCGGCAGGAACTTCATCATCAAAAATGGTTTGAGCATCAAATGCACCGTAGTAGTCACCAACACCTGCATGGTCACGACCAATAATAAAGTGTGTTGCACCCATATTCTGACGGAAATAGGCGTGCAATACTGCCTCACGTGGTCCCGCATACAGCATGTCAAAACCGTAACCGGTTACCATTGCGCTGTTGGCCGGGAAGTACAGTTCAACCATCTTGCGAATCGCGGCATCACGAACCGGGGCCGGGATATCGCCTGGCTTCAGTTTACCAAGCAGCATGTGGATGACCAGGCCATCACAACCGAGACGATCCATGGCCATGTGACATAGTTCCTCGTGGGCCAGGTGCATTGGATTGCGCGTCTGGAAGGCAACGATCTTTTTCCAGCCGTGTTCCTGGATTTCATTACGAATTTCAACCGCAGTACGGAACGTATCAGGGAATTCTGTGTTGAAGTAGCTGAAATTCAGAACCCTGATCGGGCCTGAAATGGCAGTGCGGCCAACCGAATTGAATGCAGCAACACCCGGATGTTCTGTGTCGTCGGTACGATAGACCTTGCTGGTCATGGTTGCCATTTGCTCATCGGTAACCGTTTCGATGGCTTCAACAGTCTGGATGGCGATAACCGGGTTACCCTCAACGTTCGGGTCGCGCAGTGCTATTCGGGCACCCACTTCAATACCATCGGCATTTTCAACCAGATTTAATACCGGTACAGGGAAAAACTGCCCGGAAGTGGTTTTCATGGTTTCAGCAACGCTCATGGCATCGGCAACATTCATGTATCCGGTAAGCGGGGTAAAGTAGCCTCCGCCCATCATGACGGCATTGCCGGCTGCTGCCGAGCTAATCATGATAGAAGGCAGGTTCTCTGCTTCCTTGTTCAGCGCATCATGTTCATCTATATCATATACGAACAGTGGCATCAGCTCGTCTGACCCAATTGGCTTGATCATGTCTGTATCCTCTATAATAAATCAATCGTTAAATGTCTTGCAGGCCTGTCGTTTCAGTTTCTGATTCATACTGCATGAGAACTGGAGACGTGAATATGTAACATCGGTACGGCCTGATGCTTCTCGCCGGCTTCCGGAGCCGAGCCTTCTTCTTTGGATTCGGAACTATAACAGACGAAGTGTTACGAGTGGGGCGGGAAAGGCCGGAATTTGCCAATAGAATTATAATACCTTTATAAATCTGGCAAATATCCTGAATATGGGCTATTACTTCAATGAAGGGTAATTTTCGAATAAATAATGAATGCTATCAAGGTAGTATGGATTATTTTTAGTCAATCGTTATCATCATAGTAGTTTCGAAAGAGCATTCCCCAAAAGAGTCATCAAATATAGAAAACAGCATGCCTTGAACCGGCAGCGTATCTGTTTTTTTATGCGGCATATTTACGTCTTAATGGTTAACATTTTGATTTATATAGATAAAAAAATAATCATAATTAGCTATTTATTACTTTATAATTAACTTAAATAGAATTGATCCAGGTCAATAATTTATATTGCCAGGTGTAATAAATTTGCAATCAGGTTTGCGGTTTTTTGCTGTCGGGCCTGAACAATAAACTACGGTGTAAAATAATAAGGAGATGATACGGTGAAAACAGACATTAACAGGCTCAACCGGTCTGCCATAACCATGATATTACTGGCCGGTATTGGCATGGCAACGACAGGCTATGCGGCCTCAAAGGCAAAGGTAAACAAGGGTAAAAAGCTGTATCAGCAGAATTGTATTTTCTGCCACCAGGCAGACGCAATAGGCAAACCGGGTGTAGCACCTTCACTGACCAATCCTGAATTCCTGGCAACATCTTCGGACAAATTTATAAAGGGTACAATCCGCGATGGTCGTAGTGGTACCGGCATGCCACCCTTTTCACATCTCGGACGTAGCGGGATTGATGCCATCGTGGCATTCCTGCGCGCACATGCCAAAAAGCCTAACAGGTCTAAAGAGATAGACAAACAGCTTCATACGCAGGGGGATGCAAGATTAGGCAAGCTCTGGTTCGACAGTATTTGTTCAACATGTCATGGCAAAAATGGTGATGGTTATATGGCTGGTGGTACCGGAACAGCCATTGGTAACAAGAGTTTTCTGTCCAAGGCAACAGACGGATTCATACGCGAGACAATCAAACATGGTCGATCCAATACCCGCATGATCGGCTATAAAGGCCCGCAAGCGATGGCAGCATTGTCTGATCGCGAGATCGACGACATCATTTCTTATATGCGCACGCTCGGTAAAAAATAAAGGGGAAAGACATGAAACGAATAAAAATGAATCGCAGGAATTTTCTCAAGAGCAGTGCCTTTATAACGGGTTCCGCCGGGGTAACCGGCCTGATGGTGGGTGCAAATCCCGAGCTGGAAGCCGCGCCGGTTAGTGAAGTAAAGACATCTGTCGACCGCAAGACGGCCATCGCGCAATGCCCATACTGTGGTGTGGGTTGTGGCACGATTATTCAGGCCGAAAACGGCAGGATTGTATCCATGCGCCCGGACAAGGATCACCCGACCAATTATGGCCTGCAATGCATCAAGGGTCTGACTGCGGCCGAACCGATTTATGTCGATCGCATGCAAGGTGACACCTATGTCCGCAAGGATGTCTGGGCCGAATGGAGCAAAAAAGGCCACGGCAACCTGGAGTATAGCAGCAAGACCAAGGGTTCTTTCGACGAGGAACACTTTATCCGTGTCCCTTATGAAAAGGCCTCGGATATGGTGGCACACAAGCTGGCGCACTTCGCCAGGAAATACACGGGTAACTCCATTGGTCTGTATGGTTCCGGTCAGCTGACCATGGAAGGCCAGTACCTGGAAAATCTGTTTATGAAGGGTGTGCTGGGTTCCAATACCATCGAGGCCAATGCACGTATGTGCATGACTTCAGCCGTGACCGGCTATTTCGCCACGCTGGGTTCCGATACCCCGCCACTGGCATATGAGGATATCGAACTGTGTGACATGATCATGCACTTTGGTCACAATGCACGCGAGTCACATCCGATTATTTTCTGGCGTGCGGCCGATTACAAGCGCAAGAAAGATATCCCGACAGTAGTAGTGGACCCACGCTACACAGGCACATCCAAGGGCTATGAGGATATCAATCCGAAAAACTCGGTTCATGTGCCGATTCTGAATGGTGACATCAGTTTCCTGAACTCGATTGCGCATGTGTTACTGAAAGATCACAAGGATATTATCGACTGGAAATTTCTCAAGGCCCATACCACAGGCTGGGAAACGTATACCAAAGGCGTATTGAAAGACTACAGTCCGGAACAGGTGCAGGATCGCATGGGTGGTCCCAATCACGATGTCTCTCCGGCCCTGATTCGAAGGGTGGCAGGTATGTTTGCCGATGCGACACGCAAACGACTGGCCCGCAGTAAGGGTAAACATGAAGGTAAGGGTTATGGTGGTGTTATTATCATGTGGGGTATCGGCTATAATCAGCATATCCATGGCCAGCACAATACTATTTCTATTATTAACCTGTTAACCCTGACGGGCAACCTGGCCAAGCCGGGTTGTGGGCCGTTCTCGATGACCGGGCAGCCCAATGCGATGGGCGAGCGTTTTACCGGTGGTCTGACCGGGCGTCTGCCGTTTAACCAGCCCCTGAAGAATGCATCACATCGCAAGTGGATGGCCAAACAATGGCGTGTACCGGAAAAAAACCTGATAACGGCGATGAAGGCCAAAAACCCGGGGATGGCCATTGGTATGATGGAACGTGCGCTGAAGGGTGATGTCAAGGCGATGGTGTTTGTCTATGCCACGCATATCGACCTGCCGGATCAGCAAAACCTGATCCGCCCGGCCCTGGCGAAGACATTTAATGTGGTACAGGAAATCTACCGCCATGCCCCCAATAACCTCTATGCCGATGTAATCTTTCCGGCCGCAACCTGGGGTGAGGTCGATGGAACCTATATCAGTTCCGAGCGTCGTTTGAACCGCGTCGAGAAAGCGGCCGAGCCACCTCCAGGCTGCCGCCCGGATATGGATATGGTTATCGACAAGGGACGAGAGGTGGCACATCTGCTGGGGCTGAATGCCGACAAGATATTCCCGTGGAAGCGCAAGGAAGATGGCTTTTATGATGCCCAGGAGATTTTCCGCGATGTGTTGACGGCATCAGGAGGTACCGATACCGACTTGACCGGGTTGCTGGAGGTTGAAAAGCTGGATGGCAAGACGCCTTACCAACAAATGCGTGATTTGCGCGGTATCCAGTGGCCGGCACCGACCTATGAGATCGCCAGGAATGGTGGAACCAAACGTCGCTTCATGTTGCAGGAAGGCCAGTGGAAGAACAAGCCTTACGGTTACTTCCGCACCAATGATGGCAAGGTGCATATGAAACTGTGTCAGCAGGACTACAGCAAGCGTGAGGAGATCACCAAAAAGCTGATGGAATTTGGCCAAAAGAAGGGTATGTATACCATTGACAACATGGCGTTGCTGAAGCAGGCGCGTGATATGGGTCTGACACCTGATCTGCCGGATGAAAAACACCGTGGCAAGAAATGGAACAAGGTCCCCAGGGACAAGTATCCATACTGGCTTGGACTCGGCGTGGTGTATGAACACTTCCACACTGCCAAGTCAAACCGCAGTCCGACTACACGTCGTCTGGTACCCGAGATGTATGTTGAAATGCATCCCGATGATGCCAAAGATCTCGGTATCAAGGACGGTGACAAGGTCAGGCTGGTGACACGTCGCGGCAACTTCGAGGCCAGGGCACAGGTGGGGGTTAACAGTCTGATCAAGCCGGCCCGTAACAGTGTACCCAGGGGTTATATGTTCAGCCCGTGGAACCTGTCGGTGGCCGACAGTGCCGATCCAAAAAGGAACAAGTGGCTGGTAAATAACACCTCCAGCCGCGTTTGGGATATTGTTTCGGGCCAGGTTGACTTCAAGAAACTCGCTGTTCGAATCGAGAAAGTCTGACGACCTCAGGTACCAGTGATCAGGGATTTAATTTTAATATTTTCCTGGTCCCTGGTACCTCGTCCCTTATTCTTGAACCTGATCAATCATATGAGATGAGAGGCCTGCTGGTTTAACAGGCATCACCAGGCTGGACACATGAAACGAAGACAATTTCTCGCAGACCTCATCTATGGTGCCACGGTTGCATTAACATTACCGGTACAGTCCGTCGAGGCACGCGTCAATACCACCGGCATACGTTACCTGCGTCCGCCGGGCGCACTGCCTGAGGATCAATTTAAATCACAATGTATTCGCTGTGGTCAGTGTGGAGAAATCTGTCCGAATCGCTGTATCACCTATTTTGGTATAGCCAACGGGATGGATGTACTTGATACACCTTTTATTATACCGAGAGAACAGGCCTGCATTCTGTGCATGAAGTGTGGTGATGTTTGTCCATCCGGCGCTATTCAGCCAATCAAGCGTACATTCAAGGAGATTGTTGGCAAGGTTCGGATGGGCATGGCACGTGTGGATGAAAATCTGTGTCTGTCATATCAGGGCAAGACCTGTGGTGTTTGTTATCGTGCCTGCCAGTTACAGGATGTTGCCATCAAGGTGGGTATGCTTGAACAACCCAGGGTGCTGGAATCCTGTGTTGGTTGTGGTCTGTGCGAACGTTCCTGTATCCAGATGCCACAGGCCATAAGAATTATTCCTGACTACGGTCAGCAGAAAGAAGCATGATGACGGCTAAAGGAAATTTTTTTCATATCAGGCATTTGAACAAACTTCGCTGGGTTGTCCTCAGTATTGTTTTTCTGATGTTGCTGCTGCTTCCCTTTATATATCTTTATCAGACGTATGTTGCCGCACATGCCTACGATTTATTGCCGGCAAGCGAAAAGCAGATATACAATGTGATGGAAAAGCTGACATCTCCATTTGTGTCAGACCCTGAAAACCAGCTGGATCAGATCAAGGGTAATACATGGTCTGGCACCTTGTTTGGTTTAAAACTGAGCGATCCACTGGCTGTTGTGTCACAAGCAGCGGCGAGCCAGAAATTTTACTGGCCATTTATACTGACCGGGTTGATCCCGCTAATTTTCACACTGATACTGGGACGTTTTTATTGTGGCTGGATTTGTCCCGCAACGTTTCTTTATGAACTTAATTCAAATCTCGCTGTGTTATTGAATAAAATGGGTATCCACAGTGGTAACCGTCGTTTTGACCGTCGTTTCAAATACCTGGTGCTGGCTGTTGGCGTGACCCTTTCTGCTGTTGCCGGTGCAGTCCTGACGGCTGCGATCTATCCGCCGGCCATTGTGGGCCGTGAAATTTATTATGGTATCGCACAGGGAGGATACAGCCATGTTGTACTCGGCGGTTTTGGTGCCGGTGCAGTTTTCTTTTTTACAACGCTGTTGTTTGACCTGTTTGTTTCACGACGAGGATTTTGCCGTTACCTGTGTCCGGGCGGCGCATTGTATTCGTTGTTGGGCCGATACCGTGTCCTGCGCATACAACGTGTCGTGGAAGAATGTAATGACTGCGCCAAGTGTAATGCTGTTTGCGAATTCGGACTTGATCCATTACGGGATAGTTTCGGACAGGAATGCAATAACTGTACTGCCTGTATTGCCATCTGCCCAACGGATGCATTTGAGTTTAAATTTTCTGTCAAGGATAAGGTATTTCAGGGGCCAGGCCATCTGGGACGTTCTTACAGGCGTGGCCAGGAGGCCCGGTTGATGTCGGAACCGGATGAGTGACCGGCAATGAAAAGACGGGGCCTCCTGAAGACGGCTTTCTGGACGCTGTCTGCCGTGACTGCATCAATGTTGCCATTTGGTTTCCTGCGTTTGATTGACACCTTCGTTAAAGGCCGATGTGCGCTGGCATTTACGGCCACCGGGCGCGTTGAAGGATGACCTTGCGTTTGTATCGGCCTGTATCGGTTGTGGTGTATGTGGTGAGGTGTGCCCAACACGCTGTATAAAATTTTACACCCGGGAGGGAGGTAACAGGATCAATACACCTTATATCGACCCGTCTGTGAAGGGATGTATTCTGTGCGGTAAATGTATGGAAGTCTGTCCGACCGAGTCACTGACGCCAACACCAAAAGAAGAAATTGATATGGGCATTGCGCAGATCGATCGTAGCGCATGCTATCCATGGGTAGATCAGGGGATCTGTGGTGCCTGTGTTGCCGTATGCCCGCTGGGTGGCAAGGCAATCGGGTTTGATTTTGCCAACTTCTATAAGCCGGTTGTGAAGGAAGGATGTGTTGGTTGCGGTCAATGTGTCGAGGTTTGTCCGCATCCGGGTTTACCTGTCTGGATTGCCAGTCGCGAGGAAGGGACAATCGCTCGCCATGGTGCAGGTCAGCGACGTAAGTGGCTACAATAAATTGTTTGTCAATAAGAGGTTGGTTTAAATGATTCGAGCATTGTTATTTCTGCTGGCAAGTATTATCAGCTTTGATGCGTTGGCACATCATATTCTTGGCCGGCCGTCGTACAGTCTTGGAGACGATTCGAATACTCCGCCCAGTATGCAGGTCGAGACCCAGATTGGCGATTTTTATGTTACCTACATGGTCTTCCCGGCCTTTCCACAACCGGGAAAACAGGGGCGTGTAAACCTTTACGCTACGCGACGAGACAGTGGTAAAACCTATGATGGGCAGGTGACATTCACGATAAGGGATGACAAATGGTTTGGCAGTCATCAGGAGGCATTGGGCACACAGAATATTGATGACGGCGTATACAGGCAGGGTTTTCTGGTGAAGAAAGCAGGGAAATATTTAATTCAGGCCAGATTCCATTCAAATGGTGAGCCCTACACCATTGATTTCCCGTTAAGGATCGGCCAGGTTTCATCCATTGGCCCGATCGGTATTGCGGCAATCGTTATTTTTTCTGTGTTATTAATTGTGAATATCATTCAAAGAAAACGTTTATTGCGGGGAAAAATCCAGTCAGCCGGTCGGGAAAGCAACTGATGGTTATGACTCACCCGGGATTACCTGATTATCTGGTTTATCTGAACTGGGTGTTTATGTTCCTGGTCTCGGCCTGGGCCTTGTATACAAGGGTTCCCGAAAAGGCAGTACATAAGTGCATTCAGCTAAACAGGGTTCCTGTATTGGGGGGTGTGGTTCGCTTTCTGAATCGAAGCCCATGGCCCTTGTTACTTATAAAGATAGTTATAGTAGCCGTTTTTATTACCATAATTTATGCCGGCCTGCAGGGTACACCCGTTCCTGAACGTAATCTGGCAACGGTGCTGACATGGAATCTGTGGTGGGCCGGACTGATTATCGCTATCTTTTTTCTGGGTTCAGCGTGGTGTGCGGTTTGTCCGTGGGATGCGATTGCAACCTGGTTAGTACGCAGGCGCTTATGGAAGCGGGCAGGGTCCAATAACAGCCTTAACCTCAAGGTGCCAGGGTGGCTGCGAAATGTCTGGCCGGCACTGTTGATGTTTATGGCGTTGTCGTGGTTTGAGTTGGGTGCCGGTGTGACGGTTGATCCTTATGCAACGGCCATGTTGTCGCTGGCTATGGTGGTGATGGCGACGGTATCCCTGGCCATATTTGAGAACAAGGCCTTTTGCCGTTATTTTTGTCCCGTGGGACGTACTGTCGGTTTTTACTCACAACTGGCACCGGTTGAACTGCGACCGATAGACAAGGCTGTCTGTGCAGATTGTGAAACACTTGAGTGTTATCATGGCTCGGATCTGGTTGAGCCTTGCCCAACCAGTTTGGTGATAGGAACATTGACTCAAAATACCTTCTGCACATCATGTGGTAATTGTGTACAAAGTTGCCCTGAAAAAAATGTCTCATGGAATTTGCGTCCCCAGAGTGTCGAGGTTAAGCAGGATGCACGCCCACATTGGGATGAGGCCTGGTTTATGCTGGGGCTGTTGGCCCTGACCAGTTTTCATGGCATAACGATGTTACCTTTCTGGTTTGACAGCATGAGCCAGCTTGGTGGCTGGATAGGCGACTCTGGCAGGCTGTTGTTTACCTTTTCTGCGGGTATGTTACTGGTCATACTTGTACCGGCAGGAATCTATTCATTGTCGGCATACTGGTCGTATAAGTGGTCAGGCGAAGTAAATCATTACAGGCAGGTATTTTCGACCTTGGCCTTTGCTTTACTGCCACTGGCTTTTTCATATCATATTGCCCATAACCTCAACCACCTCGTGCGTGAGCCGGCAGATTGGCTGTCGCTATTCAAAAACCCTTTGGGTGCTGGAATGCAACCCCTGAGTATGGACGGGAAGCACGAACGATATATGAATATGATTGTTTCCCAGGACACACTGTCATGGATACAGGCGGGTTTGATGTTATTCGGTTTCTGGCTGGCGATACAGGTTGTTCGCTACCGGGGTTTTGCCATGTATTCGGAAACCAGGTTATGGGTATTACCTGTCATTGTTTTTGCAGTTATGATGCATGGCTTTAATTTATGGTTGATGGCACAACCGATGACAATGCGGATGTGATATGACAATTTCTGGATGGGGTATTTTTAACGCAGAGAACGCTGAGGCACAGGGCCGCAGAGATATATTGTTGCAGGTTACATGCTGTGATTTATATCTGGAGTTCATTTACTGGCTTAAAGTTCACGTGGTATCACTATGAATAAAATTATGGATTTTTCTCACCGCCGCGACTCTGCGAGCTCTGCGTTAGACAGTAAGGCTAATTGAATATGGACAGAAGATCATTTTTCAGACGCACAGTAAGCAAGGCCGCCCAGACGGTCGTCAGGGAAGTTGACGACAAGGTCAGGGCCGATGCTGTCCACTGGATTCGCCCGCCCTATGCGCTGGATGAACTTGAGTTTCTGCTGGCCTGTACACGCTGTGGTGAGTGTGTGTCGATTTGCCCGTACAAGGTGATTTTTCCATTGGAATCCCGTCTGGGTGCCAAGGTGGTGAATACACCTGCGCTGGATTTATTGAACATGGCCTGTCATTTATGTGAAGACTGGCCTTGTGTAAATGTTTGTGAGACTGCGGCATTGAAAATACCGGATGTTGAAGAAGGGCATAACATTCCATTGCCATTTCTTGCAAAGGCCGGGATTAATACATCAAGTTGTTTGCCATACTCCGGCCCCGAATGCGGCGCTTGCCAGGGAAGCTGTCCTGTGCCGGGTGCAATGATCTGGGAGCTGGAGAAGCCACGTATTGATAGCACACTGTGTACGGGTTGTGCGATGTGCCGGCAGGCCTGCATAGTAGAACCAAAAGCGGTTTTTATATCCTCTGTCTACAAGGATGCATGATATGAAAAAGCCCGGCCTTAAAGAAAGAATCATACAGTTTGTTCTGAAAAATAATGTAAAGTATCCAACAACTATTTTGTTCACATTTTTTTTGATGGGCATTATTTTCTGGGGCGGGCTTAATACCGCGATGGAAATGAGTAACACTGAGGAATTTTGTATTTCCTGTCATGAAATGAAAGAGAATGTCTATCAGGAGTACAAGAAAACCATACACTACACCAACCGCACCGGCGTACGCGCGACCTGTCCGGATTGCCATGTGCCGCGTGAGTGGGTACATAAATTCGTAAGAAAAATAAGGGCAACCAATGAGCTGTTCCATAAAATAGTGGGCAGTGTAAATACGCCTGAGAAGTTTAATGCAAAACGAATCAAGTTGGCCGGTCACGTATGGAAATCAATGAAAGAAACGGATTCACGCGAATGCCGGAACTGTCATAGCATTCAGTCGATGAATCTTGGCAGACAGGAAAAACTGTCAAGCGTCAAACATTTACGTGCGATGAAAAACAATATGACCTGTATTGATTGTCACATGGGCATCGCACACACTTTACCGGAGGATTTTGACAAGGACGGTAAACTGCACGATTTTTTTGAGGAAACCAACCGTCCCTGCAATGATTGCCATAAAGACATGGCCTGGTCCGGGGACTGATTCCGACAGTTTTGTATCATGCCGCAGGCAGTGGCAGTGACGCCCTGCAAGAGAGACCTTGTTGGCTGCCTGTCAAACCGTCTGGTAATAAAGATTCTGCGGGTGGTTTGCCTGTGCAAAGAAAAACCACCGTTCTGCCAGCAGGCCAATGTATTGCACAAGAAATGCCGTGATGAGCAGGTCATTGCTTTTCTGGTTGATACCGGCCGATAGCAGAATAACAGGGAAGATAAAGACCAGGATCAGGAATATCCACTTGATGGATTTTAAAAAACCGGATTTTGCATGATGAAAGTATTCACGTGTATTAAATGAACCACCCATCAGGCCCATTGCCTTTTGCTGGATGTTTGTGTGACGTATTCCAATTGCAGACTGCAGACTGGATTTATGTTTAATACGGGAATTGCGAAACAGTGAAGCCGACCGGCTTATCAGCGCGGCCAACGTGATGATAGCAGCCCATGTCCCGAACAGGTTCACCAGATTAGGCGCCATGAATGCGGAATAGGCCGTTGCCAGTGTGAAACCTGAGGCCGTGCCTAGCAGGACATAGTTAATGACGGTCAACGGGCTATGCCATTCCTGCAGAAATTTCAGGCAGGCATAAATCATTCCTGTGCAGACAAACAGGGTAAAACAAAGCAAGGTACCTGTTATACCAACATAGAGTGATAACTGGCCCTGTAATGGCTGATTCTGTACGTCAATAATCATTGGGTCCCGGTTGAAATAATGCATGGTGCCGTATACAAAAACAATAAACATGAATGCCGGCAATACCAGTACCTCACGTGATAACCAGGAAGTACGCCATTGTGCGGCCGAACGCCATGCCCGCTCAGGGTGGCCCAGGTGAAAAAATGAGGCGACCAGGCCAGCCAGCAGGAGTGCCAATGCGATTGCACTGCCGTAGGCATAAAACTGATGCGGGTTTTTGATTGTTACAAATTCAACAGCGGCATAGCTCTGTGCTGTAAACAGTGCCAGGAATAAACCCTGGCCAGCGCCAATCAGGGTGGTTAAAAATATAACTGAAAATGCAGGATGCATGATTAACCCCAGGTAAAAGATAAAAGATAAAAAATAAAAGTGTGTGCCCTGTTCAGCGAGGAAGGGAAAAGTAAATACATTGAGAATGATCTTATTTCTTTCATCTTTACTCTTTCCCCTGCTGTTAACTTACCAACTGGTAACATCATCCAGGGTCTGATCATCAATGACCTTCGCAGGCTTCAGACCTTCCTTCTTCAACGGGTTATCTGCACGAATCAGTTCATCCTCATGGATCCTGATCCTTGTCTTGCGGCGTGGCAGATAATGGTTGGACGGCTTGGTGCCCCATTCGGGCATCAACTGGTACCCTCCTTCTTCGCGGATCATTATCGAGACATCAGACCCGGAATCATGCACATCACCAAACAGGCGTGCATTGGTCGGACAGGCCAGCACACAGGCCGGTTTACGTTCCGACTCGGGAAGCTTTTCGTCGTAGATGCGATCAACGCACAGGGTGCATTTTTTCATGACCTTCTGGTGCTCATCAAACTCACGTGCGCCATAGGGGCAGGCCCATGAGCAGTATTTACAACCGATACACTTGTCGTAATCAACCAGTACGATACCGTCTTGTTCGCGTTTGTAACTGGCGCCAGTCGGGCAGACAGGGACGCAGGGCGGGTCTTCGCAGTGCAGGCAACTCTTTGGAAAATGCACGGTTTCCGTGTTCGGAAATTCACCAATCTCAAAAGACTGCACACGGTTAAAAAACGTACCGGTCGGATCCCTGTCGTAGGGGTTGTCATCGCACATGTAGCCAGCCGGTCCGGAAGTGTTCCATTGCTTGCAACTGGTCACGCAGGCATGGCAGCCAACGCAGACGTTCAGATCGATAACCAAGGCGAGTTGTGTCATTTTACTTGCTCTGTTGGACTGGCAAAAGCCGGCCTTTTATTTGTATTTAATTTTCTGTTTAACTTTTTACATAAGGGAAAAGTTAAAAACACTTGAGCTGAATTCAGTGTGAAGCGTTATTTACTAGCCCCTGGCCCCTGTTTCTTCCCTGCAAAAAAGCCCAGCCACGATTTACGTTTGGGCTGACCAGGCGCAGGTTTGACTGGCCTGAATTGTGGTAACGTGACAGTTTCCTGGTTGGAATCGGCCTTGTAGATTCGTACCCGTACGTCATACCAGCCGGCCTGTCCTGTTACCGGGTCCGAGTTGGAGATATGCTCACCCGCGTCATGTTTGGGCAGTTCCTCGGATATAACATGGTTCAGCAGAAAACCCTGCTTCGATTCGTTTGCATCCGGTGTCAGGCCCCAGGTACCGCTGGCCTTGCCAATCGCGTTCCAGGTCCAGATTGTACCCGGCTCCACTGCTTCGCTGTATCGGCACATGCAGCGTACCTTGCCCCATTGTGATTCCACCCAGATCCAGTCGCCGTCCTCTATCCCCTGTGCCCTGGCAGTTTTGGGGCTGGCATAGAGAAAATTGTAGGTATGAATCTGGCGCAACCAGGCATTCTGGGAATCCCAGGAGTGGTACATTGCCATCGGCCGTTGTGTTACTGCATTCAGCGGGTATTTGTGTTTGTCTGTCAGTTGTGACTCGAGCGGCTCATAATAGAACGGCAATGGATCGAAATAGGTTTCGATGCGCTTGCGCAGATGTTCAGGTGGCTGTTTGCCATCACTCTTGCCTTGTGCGGCCAGCCGGAATTTTTGCAGCACTTCGGAATATAGATGGATGTTGATCGGCTCGGCATAGCGGGTCAGGCGGTGTTCCTGCGCCCATTCCAGATAACCCTTGTTCCAGTTGCGCATGTACTGGAAAGAACGCGGTAGCTCATACTGGTAGACGCAATTGTTTTTCTCATACATTTCCCACTGGTTCGGGTTGGGTTCACCCTTCATGAATTTTTCACCACCCTTGCCGCGCCAGCCGGACAGGAAGCCGATACCCGAGCCTGGTTCGGTTTCAAAATTGACAATAAAGTCCGGATAGTCGCGGAACTTGCGACTGCCATCTTCCTTGACAAAGGCAGGCAATTTCAGGCGTGAGCCGATCTCGATCAACACCTCCTGGAAGGGTTTGCATTCACCTGTCGGTGGCAGTACCGGTATGCGAACAGAGTCTACCGGGCCGTCATATTCCGAGATCGGGCGATCAAGCATGGACATCACGTCATGTCTTTCCAGGTAAGTTGTATCCGGCAGAACAAGATCCGCATAGGCCACCATTTCAGACTGAAAGGCGTCGCAGACAATCAGGTAAGGGATTTTGTACTCACCATTATCATTCTTGTCATTGAGCATCTTGCGAACCTGTTCGGTGTTCATGCTTGAGTTCCATGCCATGTTGGCCATGAAAATCATCAAGGTGTCGATCGGGTAGGGGTCGCCACGCCATGCATTGGTGATCGCATTGTGCATCAGGCCATGCACGGATAGCGGGAATTCCCATGAAAAGGCCTTGTCCAGACGAACGGGTTCGCCTTTGTCGTCGACAAACAAATCATCGGGGTCGGCAGGCCAGCCCAGAGGCATACCATTTAATGGTGTTTCCGGCTGCACATCTTCCGGACCCTGAGGTGTTTTGGCGCAAGGAGGTATCGGACGCGGGAACGGCGCCTTGTGTCGGAAACCGCCGGGGCGATCGATCGTGCCCAGCAAGGTCATTAATATGGACAGCGCACGGATTGAATGAAAACCGTTGGAATGTGCGGCCAGGCCACGCATGGCGTGGAAAGAGACAGGGTTGCCGGTCACCGTGTCGTGCTCACGGCCCCAGACATCGGTCCAGGCAATCGGTAACTCAATGCGCTCGTCTCGTGCAGTAATACCCATTTCATGTGCCAGGCGACGAATGGTTTCAGCCGGAATACCGGTTATGTTTGCTGCCCACTCAGGGGTGTATTTTTCCAGACGTTCATGCAATAACTGGAATGAGGTCTTGACCGGTGTGCCATCTTTTAATGCATGTTCGCCAAGTAAATAAGGGTCATGATCGATATCACGGCGGGCGACAATGGCCTGATCGGTCTTGCGGTCCCACCACAGTTTGTTTTGTGGATCGAAACACCCTTCTTCTTCCGGTACTTCTGCACGTACAAACATGCCGTATTCGGTACTGTTTTCATCCATGTTGACCAGTTCAGCCGAGTTGCTGTATTCCACCAGGAAATCGCGGTCATACAGACCGGTCTTGACGATCTCATGGTTCAGTGCCATTAATAATGCACCGTCGGTGCCAGGTTTGATCGGAATCCATTCATCGGCAATGGCAGAGTAGCCGGTGCGGACAGGGTTAATGGAAATAAACTTGCCACCCTGCCGTTTGAATCTGGACAACGCCATTTTCATCGGGTTGGAGTGGTGGTCCTCTGCGGTGCCAATCATGATAAACAGCCTTGAGCGATCCAGGTCCGGCCCGCCAAATTCCCAGAATGAACCCCCGATGGTATAGATCATGCCCGCAGCCATGTTGACCGAGCAAAACCCGCCATGTGCCGCATAATTGGGTGTCCCGAACTGTCTGGAAAACAGGCCTGTCAGGGCCTGCATCTGGTCACGGCCAGTGAACAGTGCAAATTTCCCGGGGTCAGTTTTACGAATTTTTCCAAGGCGTTCTTCCATGATAGAGAAGGCCTCATCCCAGCCGATGGCCTCAAATTCATTGTCTCCCCGGTCGGCACCCGCTTTTCGTTTAAGTGGCATGGTGAGTCGTGCCGGGGAATACTGTTTCATGATTCCCGATGATCCCTTGGCGCAAATAACCCCTTTATTCAAAGGATGGTCAGGATTTCCCTGGATGTAACGTACTTCGCCATTACGTATAGTCACACGGATACCGCAGCGACAGGCGCACATATAACAAGTCGTGTTCCTGACTTCGACGCGCTCACCGGCGGGTTGGGTAATGGGGTCGTGTATTGGTTTAGGTATGCTCATGAGGGTTTAACCCAGTAAAAAAGTCATCATACTGTAGTGATCAGAACATCATATAGCCAATCAAGAAAATAAAGAATGGTATAAAATTAGTATATAATAATATATTAATTACCTAAAGATGATAATTAATATATTATCAATAAAAACATAATGTTAATATGACAATAAATTAGCAATTATTCAATAAGAATGATTTATGCCCCGCAAAGATAAAACTGTTTTGCTTTCTCCCTATAACTATATAAGGTTAGCCTCCCGGATTGAGGTTTGTACCTGTTTATGGCCTGTTTCGGGCAATCAGCGCGTCCTTAGCTAATGGCATGCATATCAAGGTGTCATTAGGTAAGGGCGTATAATAATTTTAAAGTTTAAGGCCTTTTCAGGCCAGGACTCATGAGCCACTGGAAACAGTGGAAATTTAAACCGCGGTAAACGTTAGGAGAAACAAAAATGCCTACATTCGTACGTACCGACAAATGTGA
>DRJK01000012.1 GCA_011052215.1 Gammaproteobacteria bacterium | reverse complement strand
TTTATTGAGTAAAGTTTTACATATTCATGTCGATAGTTTTATTCAGGAAACGATCAATGAAGGAATGAGTTATGAGCAATAAGGCACGACAGGGTTCTGGATCGCCAAATACACCCAGAAAGAAAAGGGCTTTGACGGTAAATTGTGAGGAATCATTTGATATCTCCCGGGTCAGCGCATTGCACGAAAAACTGACAAAGGCACTGAACGAAGGGCGATCCGTTACGATTGATGCCATCAGGGTAGAGCGTACAGATGCAGCGATGTTACAGATGCTCAGCGCGTTCGCACGTGATTCCAGGGAAAAGAGCGTTACGCTTAAATGGAAATCGGTTTCTGAGGAATTCAGAAACTCGGCGAACCTGCTTGATCTGGACGGTGTCCTTGAACTACCTGCTGTGTAGGTATTTTGTTCATCATGGTTTGATTATTATTTAATCATTAACGAAACTGGTGTGTCTGGCACTAAATAATATATCGGGGTAAATAATTATGACAGTGGACATGTCACAATTTCTGGAAACCTTTTATGAAGAAAGTTTTGAAGGTCTGGATATTATGGAGTCTTCTCTTCTGAACCTGGATGCAGGTGCGGCAGATGAAGAAGTGATCAATAATATTTTCAGGGCCGCCCATTCTATCAAGGGTGGTAGTGGAACATTTGGACTGGATGCCGTTGCCTCGTTCACTCATGTACTTGAAACCCTGCTGGATGAAATGCGTGACGGGCGGCGAGAGGTGACCGGTGAGGCCGTCAACCTTTTACTGCAATCAGTGGACTGTTTGCGGGGCATGCTTTCTGCCCTGCGTAGTGAATCAGAACTGGACCAGGAAAATATTGACGCACTCCATTCTGAACTGGAGGACATGCTTCATGGTGGTGCCGGTGACGTATCCGTGAGTGAGAAAGTTGAGGATACGAATACCGGTTCTGCTAGTGATGGCAGCGGATGGCAGATTTTTTTCCGGCCACTATCGCATATGTTGCTGTCAGGAAATGACCCGGTCAGGATGCTGAAGGAGTTGAGGGAGTTGGGTGAATTGAGTGTAGAGGTTGACACTTCAACACTTCCGGTTTTATCCGAACTCATTCCTGAAGAAAGTTATCTTGCCTGGAACATGATTTTAACAGGTGCTGCGAGCCGTGAGCTGGTTGATGAAGTCTTCGCGTGGGTTGATGGTGACTGTGAGCTGATTATCAATCCAATTGAGAAACAAGCTGATATTGCTGAAGCTGCAGAAAATAATAATGATGATGGTGTCAGGGGGGAACTACTCAATGATCGGCGCATGGAAAGCAGTGATCGCAGAAAAAGTGATCGTAGAAGCGCCTCTGCATCTGCGGGTGAATCCACATCAATACGTGTTGGTATAGATAAGGTAGACTCGGTTATTAACCTGGTGGGAGAACTGGTTATAACACAATCCATGCTTGGAACCCTGGGCGAGGATTTTGATATGAGCAAGATAAAACACCTGACTGATGGACTGTCACAACTGGAAAGAAATACCCGTGAGCTACAAGAGGAGGTCATGCGCATGCGTATGCTGCCCATCAGCTTTACCTTTAGCCGTTTTCCACGCATGGTCCATGATGTCAGTCAGAAATTAGGCAAGAAGATTGAATTACAATTGCTGGGCGAGCAGACCGAGTTGGATAAAACAGTTATCGAAAAGATTGGAGATCCACTGGTTCACCTGGTTCGCAACAGCCTCGATCATGGTATAGAGGCACCTGCTGACCGTCTGGCAGCGGGTAAACCTGAAACCGGGATATTGTTGCTAAATGCCTTTCACAGAGGCGGTAATATTGTCATCGAGGTCAAGGATGATGGTAATGGCCTGAACACAAAAAAGATCCTTTCCAAGGCCATAGAGCGTGGGCTGGTATCAGCCGATGCGAATATGTCTGATGAAGAGATTAATGCATTGATTTTTCTGCCCGGCTTTTCCACTGCAGATGTCGTCAGTGATGTATCCGGCCGGGGTGTTGGAATGGACGTGGTCCGAAGTAACATCCATTCATTGGGAGGAACGGTCAGTGTTGAATCGAAACCTGGTGTGGGCTCTACTTTCACAGTAAAACTGCCGCTGACGCTGGCAATTCTGGACGGCCAGACAGTTTCAGTGGGTAACGAAGTGTATATTGTCCCGCTGGTATCAATAATTGAATCCATGCAGGTTAAGGCAGAAATGCTGAATTACGTTGCGGGCAAGGGAGAGGTGTTCAGGCTGCGTGATGAATATCTGCCGATAATAAGATTACATGAGGCCTTCGGCGTGGAGAGTAAAGTAATGGAGATTACCGAAGGACTGCTGGTCGTTGTGGAGACAGAGGGCAAACATGTTGGTCTGTTTGTCGATGAACTGCTTGGTCAACAGCAGGTTGTAATAAAATCACTTGAGGAAAACTACAAAAAGGTGGAAGGCATTTCAGGGGCGACTATCCTCGGTGATGGTTCGGTTGCCCTGATAATGGATATACCGGGGCTGATCAGGTTGTCGAGCATTCAGCCCGACCTGCGCCAGAGTGCATAATCAAGTAGACAGGGGTTTATGTCGAACGAATAAAGGCCCTGATTCCTTGTTTGAAAGAAGGTAAATAAAATGACAGCAGGTAGTACGGAATTACAAGTAAATAACCAGGAATATTCAGTCGTTGAACTCGATGGTAATGACCAGACGGAACAATACCTTACATTTGCGCTGGCAGGTGAATATTATGGGGTGGATATCCTGCGTGTACAGGAAATAAAGGGCTGGATACCGGTAACCCATATACCCAATACGCCAGTTTACATACAGGGCGTGCTTAATTTGCGCGGAAGTATTGTCCCGATTGTAGATATGCGTTTGCGATTTAATATGAAGCGTGAGGAATATACACCTTTAACAGTCATTATTGTCTTATCGGTTAAGTCAGAAATACACGAGAGGATTGTTGGTATTGTTGTCGATGCGGTTTCTGATGTGGTTGACGTTCAGAATGATGGAATCAAGCCCGCCCCCAACTTTGGTGGCGCTGTCAGCACTGAATACATAAGTGGTCTGGCATCCGTTAATGAGCAGATGATTATGCTATTGAACATTGACAAGATGTTGGCAACTGATGATGAGTCGGAAGTTCTGCCTGATAAAAATGATCCGGAAAAATAAAAGTTTCAACACTGCGGTTTCGTTAATCCGTAACAAATATAATTGAACCGTAAACGGCAAGCACGTTTTGAGCTAAACAGAACATTCCGGACATGAAACCGGTATAACCAAATCAAGACACGCAAAAGATGCCATCCATGGCCGCTCGGCAGCCGCATCCCTGCGGCAGACGGTCTTTATTTGGTTATACCGGTTCCATGTCCTCACATTTATGCTCGCTTCAATAATTAACTGGGCAGCAGTGAAGTTTCAACAGTATTTCCGATGGATTTATTAATTGATTTTTTATGGATAAATTTCCGGCCATGGATGGCCATATTATTAGACCACCCGCCATTATGCGCAAATAATAACAAATGTCGCATGCGGCCCCGGTTCTTTTTTGATAAAATGCCTGCTTTATCAAACTTCAAGTTGTAACTATCCATGACCATACGCACACGTTTTGCACCCAGTCCGACCGGTTATCTGCATATTGGCGGTGTTCGAACCGCCCTGTATTCCTGGCTCCATGCTCGCAAGCACGGGGGCAGCTTTATCCTGCGCATCGAGGATACCGACCTTGAACGTTCTACGGCCGAGTCCGTTAATGCGATTCTCGAGGGCATGACCTGGCTGGGACTGGAATATGACGAAGGCCCTTTTTACCAGACACACCGTATGGATCGCTACCGTGAAGTTATTGAACAGTTGCTGGAGAAGGGGAAGGCCTATCGTTGTTATTGTTCCATAGCCCGACTGGACAAGCTGCGCAGTGAGCAGATGGCCAACAGGGAAAAGCCCAAATATGATGGCTATTGCCTGCATCATGATATCGCCGAAAAGGAGGGTATGCCTTATGTCATCCGGTTTAAAAACCCGGGCGATGGACAGGTAGTCATAAATGATCTGGTCAAGGGTCGGGTAATCATTGAAAACAGGGAGCTGGATGATCTGATCATTGCCCGCAGTGATGGCTCCCCTACCTATAACCTGACGGTCGTTGTAGATGACTACGATATGAAGATAGACCACGTCATCAGAGGGGATGACCACTTGAACAATACCCCGCGCCAGATCAATATACTGAATGCAATGGGTGCCAAACCTCCGGCCTATGCACATATACCGATGATTCTGGGTGGAGATGGAAAAAGATTATCCAAGCGGCATGGCGCTACCAGTGTTATGCAATACAAAGATGAGGGCTACCTGCCTGAGGCCGTACTGAATTATCTGGTCCGCCTGGGGTGGTCGCATGGCGATCAGGAAATATTTTCGGTAGAGGAAATGATTGAGTTATTTGATATCAATGACATCAACAACGCCGCATCAACCTTCAATCCTGAAAAATTATTATGGCTGAATCAGGAATACATAAAAAGCAGTACACCGGAGCATATAGCCCGTTTACTGAGTTGGCACCTGGGTCAACTGGACATCGATCCGGTCGAGGGGCCAGATCTCCATGAAGCCGTCAAACTTTATCAGCAACGATCAAGAACCCTGGTGGAGATGGCCGAGGGCATGGCCTTTCTGTACAGGGAGATAGACGGGTTTAATCCTGCTGCGGCTAAAAAACATCTGAAAATTGCCGCCCTGGAACCCATGAAAGATGTCCTTTCCGGGTTCAGGGAAATAGAGTGGATGCCTGACAGGATACAAGCCGTTATTGACAGGGTGATTGAAAAATACGACCTGAGCCTGGGCAAGGTTGCCCAGCCAATACGTGTGGCAATATCAGGCAAGGCCGCAACGCCGGCGATTGAGCTGACCTTGTCACTGCTCGGACAGCAGAAGACGTTGGAGCGAATAGCAGTCGCAATTGAGTTTATCGAGGAGCGGGCCAGAAACCAGATCATAAAAGGCTAGGGAACCTCTGATCAATTCATGAACTCGCATCTTGCACTCGGAAAACCCGGCTTCTGTGTTGCGAATCTTCGCAATAGCTTGCTATTACGTGCGAT
>DRJK01000011.1 GCA_011052215.1 Gammaproteobacteria bacterium | reverse complement strand
TGTGATCAACGGTCTCGCAGGCAGGTGCTGTGTTTGTAAAGGTTGCAAAGCGCCCGAAAAATGCGCTTTGCAAGGCACCGTTTACTGACATTTGTGACGGTATATTCAAGGTAATAATAAGTGGCATCGTGTTTGCAGGAGGATCAAGAAATATCGGGTTGCATGCCCCGTCTACACTCTGCTGTAGCACGGTAGTGCCATTAAATAATTGGGTATAGGACAGTAGCAGGTTGCCATTGACAGTATTGGTCAGATCCAGCCGCTGGTTGGCAGCGGTGTGGCAATTGGTACAGGTGTCGGCACCTGCAACGCCACGGGATGCTGTCCACATGGGTTGTATTGTTTCCGGGTAATTGATGACATTACGGCAACGGTATTCCCATTTGTTAATACTGCCAATGCTGTCATAACAGTTGCCCGTCAGTGGTATGATTTCACCCGGCAATAACTGCCGGAATTCATAACTGAACGGGGTGACGACAAGGTTGGTCCAGATGTCGGTATAAACGATGTCAAAATCGGGAGGGCAGGTTGCACCCGCAGACTTGGTGCAATTGTTACCCAGGCGTGCCTGGGCCATGGTCTCACCGGTTGTCTGACCTGAAATCGTATCACCCACAATCAACGGATTAGTACTGGTGCCGGGATAGATGTAGCCATTCTGGGGAGCGCCCGCGTTGGAGCCAACGGGTTCTGTCGTGTGCCCATGAATCCCGTCCGCAGGGTTGACCGTATTCGGATTGGCATTGTGGCAGCCATTACAGGTGACGGTTTCGCCCGGTTTTACCTGTATCCATGATTGATGGCGTCGACTGATGCGCCTGCCAAACCGGTCCACCACACTGATTGCCAGTGGAATATTGGCGGGAACCTCGACCATAACCGAACCGTCCGGTTCGATCGGGGCGTAGCCGATGATATCCCGCATGCCCTGCCCCGCACTTTGTCCAAAGGCGTTATTATTGATATTAAATGCAACCCCGTTCAGCTCAAATGGAATGGCGACACCTTTTATAATTCGTAGAAAACGGGCAGGGCGGTCATTGGGCGTGAATCGACCGGGGTCTGCCAGGTAGGCCACCCGGCGGTTATCCAGTGAGAAATTATACAGTGTTGCATAGTTGTCCGGGTCGGTATTGGCAGCGTTATTAAGGGCAGTACGGTTGGCTGCACTCATGCCCGAATTATTAAATACGCCATCAACATCGTACACACTCCTTATATGTAATATGCCGGTATTTCTATTGGCCAGGTTCAGGTTCAGTTCCGGGTCAATGCCGGGAACCTTGGTGGCGATAACACCCGGAACGGTATTGGAACCTGTAATGGTTCTGTCTTCCGCAACGACCAGATCAGAGTAGACGATGTTTTCTTCCGGCAAAAATATGGGTAACTGGGTCTTGGTTGCCGGGTCGAAAATATACAACCCGTACAGCGGGTTGGCCTCCTGTACCCCGGGGGCCGCCAGGCGGGCCGTTGTACAGTTAACAATAATTGTATTTTCAAGCAATCGGCAGGGTGTCCAGCTGACCAGGATGCGGCCGGAGCCATCCCACAGGGGATAAGCTGTACTGTATCGTCCTCCCGGAGAGGGTGCAGTCGTGGTGGTGACATTGTTGTTGACCAGTGAGACCTGCCCGGTGGTGATGGGTGATAACTGGTTCGGCAGGATTGGTCGTGTGTTGTCCGTGTAATTGGCCACATCGGTGGCAATGATATCCCCCCCTCCGAAGGTGCCGGTAAAAGGTCGCAGAATTGACAGCACGCGCCCATCCGGCATTTCTCTCGGTTGCAGGAACTGTACGGTTGTGCCGGGGGTACCGCTGGTGTGGCTTTGTCTTCCATAGACCAGTTTTACCGCGGTTCCATCCGGGTTAGAGCGGTACAGGTGCATGGCATTGCGGCTACCCGCATGATCCCAGCGTGTGAAGATCACCTGTCCAGACCGGAGTACAGTCGGGTCGAGGTCGTGACTCTGGTTAAACGTTACCTGTGAAATATCAGAGGCACCGGTCACATTACATGTTGTGTAGCTGCTGCAATCGACAGTCATGACATGCAGCGACAGTGCCGGTTCATTGCGGCTTTCATCACGGCCCGTGTAAGCCTGCTTGTTATTATTATTTATCGGGCCTTCATCTGTCCGGACCACTTTGCTGGTACTCTGACGAGTGGAGCTGAATATGATGTTACCGTTTGGCAGGAAGTAGGGGGCCAGGTCTTCACCTGATTCGGCCGTGATCGAATCCGAGATAACGCGTTTGAGGGTCTTGTTCTTGATATGGTACAGCCAGATATTCCACGTCGGTGTCACGGCCTGCCCAACGTCTGCCTCACGCATGGCAAATACCAGCATGGTGCCATCATAAGAGGCCTCAACATCCTTGACGTCACCGCTACCCGTGGTGATGGCACCGGTAATATTTCTCGGTGCAGCAGAGGATGAGGCGCGATCCCTGATCCAGAGATCGGCACCGGCATTGAAGGTCAGCACGACAGTGGCCACAGGCTGTACCGGGACATTATTGTTGAGAATAATCGGGCGTTTTACATACGCAATGGGCAGGTCAAGGACAACAGGGTCCGGTGACTGGCTACCGCCACCACCGCAGCCCGTGAGTATGATCAGTAAGTTTATATATACCAGCAGTATCCCGGGCAAAACTGTGGATCGTTGTTTTTTTTGTCTTGGCATATTTCCCTGGTACCCGGTCAATGGTGCATGATTAATGTCTGAATGTGTTGCCGTTTAGCATCCAGACTTGCCAAAATAAAAAAAGCGGTCTTCATATAGAGGGGCCGGTTATCCCGGGTCGAGCAGGCCCGAATAATGGTTATATTATTGAATTAATTGAATAATATAGCACGTTATCAGATGCTCATCACACCTTCCATTACTTTTTTGTCTGGCCGCATGTAAATCACTATATACAACAGGATGTGATTATGGGCCATTGCAGGTTGGCGAGTCTGTGAACCTCGTCATAATATTTTCTCGCGTTATAAACGATAATCTTTCGCATACCAAAAATATTGTCATTTGAGAACCAGTTCTCAGAAATACCGGAAATGTTTAATAAAGAATGACATGGCGATATGGATAATCACGGGAAACGCAGGTAAGTTCATGAAAAAACATGTTTTACCGAAAATTAAAGCAATAACAAGATCCCGAGGATATTTGTAATGAGCACTGACACGATGACGAAGGAAATAATAATGCACCGCAAACAGGTCATGAAAGTCGCGGCCATCCTTATGATGGTGGTCATACCCCTGGTCTCAAATGCCGGTCCGCGGGAGATGGCCAAGCGGATTCATGATCGTCTGGCAGGTGTCCCGCCAACCGAGGCCGTTCTGGATGCAATGGAGGCCTGTATCAACGACCGCAACAGTGCCGGTTGTACAGCGGGCGGGGGTAACCCGGCCCTGAGTAACGACGGGGCTGTGGTGGCGGCCTATATTGCCATGAATAACGCCTCGTTTTACAACGTGACGTTGAAGAATTTTGCAGCACCCTGGACAAACGAGGCGCAGTCCCGGTTTGTTCCGTTAAATGACTACACGGCCACCGTCATCGGTATGATCCGTGATGATGTGGATTTCAGGGGGATTCTGTCTGCCGACATCCTCTATGTTGGTGGCACAACGACACCGGCCTATAGCAATAGCAGCAACGCACATTATCTGGCCATGGAAAACAGTGGTGCCGATCTGAAGACAGAGCTGGTGCAAAGGTTGCAATCGGCGGTAACCGGCATGGCAACCGCCAATACGGCCGGTGCCGTGACAACGCGCGCAGCCGCCAGGGCATTTTTTATCGATGGTACCAGCCGCGCCATGTTCCGTTTCACGTTGATCAATCACTTATGTACGGATATCGAACCATTGAAAGACAATACACGTCCGGCCGATCGCATTCGTCAGGATGTATCGCGCAGCCCCGGCGGGGACAGTCGAATTTACATGAATTCATGCATCGGTTGTCATGCCGGCATGGACCCGCTGATGCAGGCCTATGCATACTATGATTGGAATTATCCCGCCAACCAGCCCGATAATGGCCAGCTGGTTTTTGATTCAACATCACGTGCGGTTGATCCCAATGATGCATCCAAGGGTACAACACGCGCCCGGCCGAAATTTCTTATTAATGCCAGTAATTTTCCATACGGTTATGTCACAAGAGACAACAGCTGGACCAACTACTGGCGGAATGGCCCCAATGCAATTCTGGGTTGGTCAGGAGGGCCATCGAGTGGACAGGGTGCCAAAAGCATGGGACAGGAACTGGCAAATAGTTCGGCCTTTGCCAGTTGTCAGGTCAGAAAGGTGTTCAAGACGGTGTGCCTGAGGGATCCCATGGATAGCGCGGCAGACAGAACCCGGATAAACAGTATCGTTGCGTCGTTTGGCGGTGGTGCAATCAACATGAAACGGGTTTTTGGAGAAACGGCTTCTTATTGCAAGGACGGAAGCAAATACTGATTTTGCCTTGCCGGTCATAGCCGGCAGAGGAATCAGGGCAACATACCCGGAAAAAAGGTTTGTGGAGAACCAGGATGATAAAAATGCTAACAGCTGGAAAAATACAGTCCTATATGAACAGGCCACATGGTATGCGCCTGTCAAGGTGCCTGGGTTTTGCTGTGCTGGGCGCAGTGTTGCTTACCGGGTGCGGCGGGGCCGGTACAACATCAAACCCCAATACACAAACGAAGATCCTCGTCACCTACACAGGCCCGGCTGCAAGCACGACAGACATCCGTAATTTCCAGACATCATTCTGGGAAAATTTACGTGCCAGTGATCGCTGCGGTGGTTGTCACGACCCGGCGTCTGCGACACCACAGACCCCCTATTTTGCACGCAGTGATAATGTCAATCTGGCCTATAGTGCCATAATGGATAATGCAGCCAACAGCCTGATTTCGGCCGTATCCGGCCTGCCATACATAGATCGAAGCCAGGCAAGCCAATCCCACATGATAACCAAGGTACGTGGACCGCATAACTGCTGGTTGGGGGCATCCCAGGCCAGCATATGCGGTGATGTCATCAACGCATTCATAGATAACTGGCTGGGGACCTCCGGTACAGGTTCGACAAAACAGATCCAGCTGACGCCACCTTCGACCCTGGTGGATCCGGGTGCAAGTAAAAATTACCCGGCGGTAACAGCCACCGGCGTAACCAATTTTATGACCCTGCCGACACCGGCGACCAGCCTGTATAACCTGTTGAATACGCATTGTGCGGGTTGCCATGTCAGCACAGCCCGGTTACCCCAGGCACCGTTCTTTGCCGAGAGTGATGCCACCCGGGCATACAATGAACTGAAGTCCTCACAAAAAATTGATCTGGATACCCCGGCAAACTCGCGCATCGTTGTTCGCGTTAGAGACGGGGCACATAACTGTTGGGATCCCGCCAACTGCGCCGGAAATGCCAGCGAATTACAAACCGCGGTTGCTGCATTTGCGGCATCCCTGGCCGCCACGCCCGTGGCATCTGATCTGCTTTACAGCAAGGCCCTCAAGCTCAGTGATGCCATTATCGCCAATGGTGGAAACCGTTATGAAAATAATGTCATTGCACTGTATGAGTTTAAACGGGGCACGGGTAACACCGCATTTGATACCAGCGGTGTGGTACCGGCACTGGATCTTTCCCTGAGTGGAAATCCGGGGGATATTTCATGGCTACGGGGTTATGGACTGCAATTCAAGGGTGCAGGCAAGGCGCAGGGCAGTGTCGTCAACAGCAAAAAACTCTTTAACGCGATCAAGGATATCGGTGAGTATTCGCTGGAGACATGGGTAACAGCGGCCAATGTCACCCAGGCGGGCCCGGCCCATATCATCAGTTACATGGGTACGGCGAACGACCGTAATTTCACGCTGGGCCAGGTTCTGTATGAGTTCACCTACCATAACCGCACCAATGCCACACTGGGCGATGGCGGGCCTGCCAGCATGACAACCAATAACGCGATACAGGCCCATGGTGCCACTCAGCATGTTGTCGTTACTGTTGACCCGGTTAACGGCAAGCAGATTTATGTAAACGGCATCAGGGTGTTGCAGGACGCATCATCCTCCGGAACACTGGTCAACTGGGACAATAATTTTGCCTTTGTGCTGGGCAATGATCAGGGTCGCAGTAAACCCTGGGCAGGTCAGATACGCCTGGTGGCCATCCACAACCGGGCCTTGAGCCAGACGCAGATTACACAGAACTTCAAGGTCGGGGTCGGTGCAAAATTCTTCATGCTGTTTAATGTCAAGGCACATACCTGCCCCGGTAATACCAATGCCAGCCAGTGCAGTGACTACATCATGTTCGAGGCCAGTGAATTTGATAACTACAGTTACCTGTTTACCAATCCGAAGTTTATCCGTCTCAGTAATGACCCGCTGACGGCCAATATCAGGATACGCGGTATGCGCCTGGGCATGAATGGCAAAGAGGTTGCAGTCGGGCAGGCATACCGGAATATCGATGTTACCATCAATACAACTGACAATATTACCGCCGGGGTGCCCTTGTCGGCACTGGGTACAACCATTGCCAGTCAGAAAGGGGCGAACGGAGATGAGTTCTTCCTGACCTTCGAGCAATTGATTGCCGTTTCCACTCACGATTATACCGAGCCCGGTGCCACCGGTGTACTGATTGATCCGGCAGCCCCCAACCTGGCACCCAAGCCACTGGGTTCGGATATTGGTGTGCGTACATTTGACGAGATCAATGCCGCCATGAAGGCGCTGACCGGGGTCGACCCGTATGCCGGTACTGCCCCCAATCGTATTATCGATGAATACAATACCGTGAAACAACAACTGCCGTCTGTTGAGAACATGTCCGGCTTCCTGTCTGCGCATCAGATGGGGGTGGCGCAGTTGTCCATTTCCTATTGCAACGCGCTGGTCAATGACCCGTCCAAACGCAGCACCTTCTTCGGCGGGTTTAATTTCGCTGCCAGTGTCGACATGGCCTTTAATACAGCAGGTGGTGACTCTGCCGAAAAGAACCAGGTTGTCAACGCCCTCTACAACAAGATGATCGGCTTGCCGGGAACCGGAACCGCCCTGACGACCGCGCCAAGCCTGGCTGAAGTCAAAGGGATACTGATTGGCCCGGCCAGCGTGAATACAAACAACATCTTTGACAGGTTGTACAGCGGCTGCCAAAGCAACACCAGGCTGGATGGAAGTCCACGGAATCCGGCGTGTGTGCAGGATTCTGCACGTACGCAGGCCATGCTCAAGGCCATGTGTGCTGCAACACTCGGCAGTGCCGCCATGCTGGTGCAGTAGCGGTTATCTGGTGAACAGTTAAAGGATAGGGGAAATAATGATGACGAAAAGAAAACACGCTCTTGATCCGGATGCCCCCCTTTTATATCCGGATCACCCGCTACCGGTAACCCGTCGTGATTTCCTGCGACAGGGGCTTGTCTCCGGTATGGGTATGACCCTGGGCGGTTCGATATTCAACCTGTTTTCAAACCCGCGGGTGGCACAAGCGGCACTTTCTTCTGATCTGACCACGCTGGCGGGTACACTGTCCAACACCTGCACCCTGGGTGCGGCCGGGGCGAACCCGGTTCCGTTTATCTGTTTTGATCTGGCCGGTGGGGCCAATATTGCCGGTTCCAATGTACTGGTGGGCACCCAAACGCAAATGGATCTGTTGACCACAGCAGGCTATAGCAAATTGGGTCTGCCCGGTAATATGATACCGGGTGGTGTCGAAACGACGCCGACTTCAACCAGTAATGGTGATTTTACCGATTCAACCCTGGGTTTGATGTTCCACTCGGACAGTGCCTTTCTCAGGGGGATACTGGAAAAGCTGAGCGACCCGGTGGCACGCGCCCAGATCAACGGTGCAATTATCCCGGCACGTTCCGGCAACGACACCGGCAATAACCCGCATAACCCGATGTACGGCATCGCCAGGGCGGGCGCCAATGGTGGCATCGTTACCCTGATTGGCTCTCGTAATACTGAATCCGGCGGTAACTCGCTGGCACCGGCAACCATGGTTGATCCCAAGATTCGTCCAACCAAGGTAGACCGGCCCTCGGATGTAACCGGCATGGTCGACACCGGTAACCTGACCGGGGTGCTGAGTGAGAAAGACGACGTGGTAGCGGTCATGGAATCCATCGTGCGTCTAAGTGATAAAAAACTGAATAACGTCAATACACAGATAACGGCAGATACAGTTATCAAGGACCTGGTTCGATGCGGCTACCTGAAGGCCGCCGATATTGCCGATCGTTTTGCCAATGTACAGATTGACCCGTCCAAAGATGGTGCGATTGTTGACGGGGTTGATCCCGGCTTCGGTGGCACCGGCATCTTCACCCAGGCAGAATTTAATGGTGACGGTGAGTTCCGCAAGACGGCCTCGGTTATGAAAATGGTTGTCGATGGTCATGCCGGCGCAGGGACCATTACAATGGGTGGTTATGACTACCACACAGGCAACCGCTCCGTTGGCGAGACCCGTGACCTGCGGGCAGGTCGATGCATGGGGGCCTGCCTGCAATACGCGGCAACCCGCGGTGTCCCACTGATGCTTTATGTATTCAGTGATGGCTCCCTGGCCAGTAATGGCACGCTCGATAACTCGGTCAATGGTCGGGGCAAGGGCGTGTGGACCGGTGATAATTCCTCTACGGCCGCATCCATGATGATGTTCTTTGATCCGAATGCAGGTTCACGCCCGGTGGTGGTTCGTGATCAGATAGGTACGTTCCGCAGTGATGCGTCGGTTGATACCACATCCAGCCCGGCGGCCAATAACGTCAACCTGCTGGCCGAAACAGTCATCCTCAACTACCTGGCACTACAGGGCAAGCAGGGGCAATATCCAGGTCTGTTCAGTGGTCTGGGCAGCAATCTGGCCACACTGAACAGCTATATTGCCTTCCCGCAAATCGTCTAGGAGTCAGTCGGACTTAGGTGATCGTAGCGAGAGAAAGCCCTTTTGAGTCAGATTTTTCGATCATTTGAGGCAAATAGTCAGCCTGTTTAACGAAAATGAGCGGGAAATCTGACTCAAAATGGATTTTTCGCAGTAGATTCATCCTGAACCCGACAGACCACTGGCCCCACATGTTCTCTCTCATGGAAACTTGATTTAAATCAAGTTAGTGGTGTTCTGTTACTTAATGCTTAACAAAAGCTGTATTGTGAGCATGTGAGAATATAATTAAAAATAAAATATGGGGGGGTTATATGCCTAACATAACAGTGGGTAGTCGTTTTTTTGCCAGTTGCAAAGCAACACGTCAATACAAATCAAAAATTCCAGGTATATTATTCGTGCTTGTCTTTACTCAGCGCCTGTAGTCATGACAAAAACCCTGGTGCGGACACTACTGCTCCCGTTATCAGCCTGACTGGAGCAACCCGGTAGTAGTCGATAATAATGGCGGCAATCTTTCTGCGTCAGGTAGCATCTATGTGGTAACAACAAATCTGTCTGGCACTTATACGATAACGGCTGGCAAGATCGCACTGGTCATAAAGCCAGGCGTAATACTGACAGGGCCAGGGACGGCCAGTACCGCGATTTTCGCCGACACAAAGAATAACGATCTGTCACATATATTCACCTTCAGTAATAACGGTATCGGGGGTGGCGGTCGCGGGATCATTATTATTCAATCTGATAATAATAGCCTGACTGACGTCATTGCAGCTGACAATGTGAGCATCGGGGTTAATGTTACCCGGTCTTCAAACAACACGCTATCGAACATAACGGCCATTAATAATAGAGGGGGG
>DRJK01000010.1 GCA_011052215.1 Gammaproteobacteria bacterium | reverse complement strand
CTCAATCAATGATCTCCTGGCCAGTTTCTTTTTTTCACTGTTCGTCAGGCCAGGCATGCATAGAGACAGATTGACGAGTGTGGTGTTTTTTACGTTGTTGGGAATCAGGTAAAACAGCCACCCGATCACACCTCCCAGTGCATGGTTCACGGGCAACGGAAGCCATGCCAGCAAGCGCAGTGATAGTCGGATTGCAATCAATCGCATGTCCTAGTCTTCCGGGAAGTCAAAATCGGAATAATCCGTGGCGAGTATTTTGCGTGCAATTTCTGCATCGCAGTTGTCGACCTGAAGCTTGATCCCGCCAATGGCCGGGCTGTACAACATATCCGCCTGGATAATATGCTCATCGGCCAGCCAGCACCTGATCCCTTCTGCCTGAAGCCTGCCCATGGCGATATTGGCGTTAATAATCGAGTCAAATGTCGCTACAATCTCCACATATTTCCTTTTATTGTATATAATAAGTCAATATATTCCACTTAGTCATATTAACAAGGCTGTTTTTATAAAATAATTTCATTATATGCTGTATATTCCATAATGTGGGTTATTTTAACCCTAATCAGCGGTATTAATTGACATTAGTGGTTTTATAGATGTTAATATGCTGCCATAAAGTCCACTATTGTGCTTTTCCTCTTCTTTTAACAGTTCTTTCATGTGTTGACGTTGGGTCGGCATTGAAAAACAGGCAGGGCAGTTTTCCACTATCACAGGTAATGCATTTTTTTGTGCAAATTCCCCCGTTTGCTGCTCGCGTGTATAAACCAGTGGACGAATGACGCGCAGATCGCCTTTACTGATCGTGTAATGGGCCTTCATGGTACGGAGCTGACCGCCATGAAACGCCGACATCAGGAAGCTCTCGGCCAGGTCGTCAAGGTGTTGGGCCAGTGCGATAACATTGTATCCTTCGCGTCTTGCCGTGCTGTACATGATGCCCCTTTTCATACGGGCACACCATGAGCAGTATGAGTCACCGTCCATGTGTTTCTTGCCCTGATCCATGATGGGTTGACTCTCATAGAAATAGGGTATGTTCAGACAGGCGATATAATCCTTCAGCGGGGAAGGGTCAAAGCTGTCCGACATGGGGTCGACGGTCATCGCGGCAACATCGAAGTTTACAGGCGCAACACTTCGAAGGTGCAACAGGATATGGAGCAGGGAAAGCGAATCCTTACCGCCGGAGAGCCCCAGCATGACCCGGTCACCCTCTCTGATCATGCCAAAATCGGCGATTGCACGACCGACCTGGTGGAGTAGTTTTTTATCCGGCATGGCATAGACGGGGGCGCCGGATGTCATTTTATTTTCTGATTTCAATGGGCAGATACCAAATTAATCTATTGTTAATCAAACCGGATCCGACAAACACCAGAAAATAACTGTTGAGGCGGATGGTTCCTGTATATTGTACCGGTAGCCATCATAGCAGTACTCATACCATTCTATAATATATCACTGCCGCCCCGTTAACCTGTAACAAATATAGTTGAAACGTAAACGGCAAGCCGGATTTGAGCTAAACAGAGTATTCCGGACATGGAACCGGCATAGCCAGATCAAGACACGCAAAAGATGCCATCCCTGGCTGCTCGACAGCCGCATCCCTGCGGCAGACGGGCCATGCCGCTTCCATGTCCTTACATTGATGCTTGCTTCTACAGTTAACGGGGCGGCAGTGATAATATCTGGTACCTGTTTTTAATCCTGGACGTCCTGACGGGTAAGACAGGGGTTTGCTCCAGTGTGGCAGTTTGATTTATTAATCCTTCAAGTTGTTGTTTGCCATGCTGTTTTATACTGCATTGACTTTATCTGGATCTATCCCAATATATTATAAAAGATAAGGCCATGTGCGGCCTGCTGTCGTGGTAAATTGCATATAGCCATCAGATCAAGAATAAGCATAAATTAAGGAGACAGATATTATGGGATTTTCACTGGATGGATTTTCAATTTTTGCCATAGGCTTGCTGATCTTTGCCATTGCGCTGGTATTTATGAGCTTCACGACTGTCTCCCAGGGAGATGAGTATACGGTTGAAAGGTTCGGTCGTTACACCCGAACCCTGAGACCGGGGCTGCATATTATTATCCCTGTCATGGACAAGATTGGTGCCAGGCTTAATATGATGGAACGTGTCATGGATGTTCCGTCACAGGAAGTGATTACCAAGGATAACGCCATGGTGCGTGTCGATGGCGTGGTATTTTTCCAGATACTGGATCCGGTCAAGGCGGCCTATGAAGTCAATAACCTTGAGCTGGCCATGCTGAATCTGACGATGACCAACCTCAGGACGGTGATGGGTTCAATGGATCTCGATGAATTATTATCCAAAAGGGACCAGATCAATAATGAATTACTGAATGTTGTTGACGATGCTACGACGCCGTGGGGAGTCAAGGTGACACGCATCGAGATCAAGGACATTACCCCGCCGAGGGACCTGGTCGATTCCATGGCCCGTCAAATGAAGGCAGAACGCGACAAGCGCGCCACGATACTTGAGGCCGAGGGTGAGCGCCAGGGTGAAATATTACGCGCCGACGGTGAAAAGCAGGGGGCCATACTGGAGGCCGAAGGCCGAAAAGAATCCGCCTTTCGTGATGCCGAGGCGCGTGAACGACTGGCAGAGGCCGAGGCCAGGGCAACGGCCATGGTTTCCAAGGCCATCGCCAGTGGTGATGTGAATGCGATTAATTATTTCGTTGCGCTGAAATATATCGAGGCGCTGAAAGAGATTGCCAGTGCCGATAATGAAAAGCTGGTGTTAATGCCGCTGGAGGCATCAGGTGTGATTGGCGCGATAGGCGGGATTGCCGATTTGGCAAAAAGTGCAATGAAGAGCAGAGACGGGGCATCTTCGTAATGGCGTCTCTTGTTTTCTGGCATTGGTGGGTGCTGG
>DRJK01000009.1 GCA_011052215.1 Gammaproteobacteria bacterium | reverse complement strand
CAGGTCTTACCCTGGGTTATGGCTGGTATGCTCAAAGTAAATAGCATTGAGTAATACACAATCTGTTTGTAAGCTATATTCATCATATCTGGTTTTTTGTCAGCCTGACTTGCCAGAACGGGTTATACAGGTTTGCATATTCACCTTTACCCAGCCTGGCAAAGCCTTTTTCCGGTCTTTCATGGAATATCTCGGCACGAGATAACGCCGCCAGCCGTTGTGCTCCGGGCTTCATGCCCATTAGTTGCATGAATCTTGTGGTCGAAACCGGCATGGTGGCCAGTGCCGATATGTTCAGTATCTGATCTGCATCCTTACCTGGCTTCCTTAGATCGTAATAACCCGGTACACCCTTATAATTCCTGGAAAATTCACGTGCTGACGCCTTGCCAGTTGCGACGGTACTGCTTTTCCACCCTTTGAGTGTCCACCAACGATAAACAAGTTTGTCGTTGGCCTTCCAGTCGGTTTTTTTACCCGTCATCGTATGTTGTGTACTGCCGTATTTGTTGAGCTTGACTACCACCAGGTTGACGCCCCAACCGCGATTACCCCTGATCCACGGCGCCGAGATGTCATAGCTGTCTTCAACCATTGACTTTAAACGGCCTTTGTCATTATTAGCGGTATACCGTTTAACATATCGTAAGACCTTTGCGATATCCGTCATGACCTGTACCGCGGCTATTTTACCCCCGGTTGTATTGACGTCCTTTTTGTAATTAATACGAATCGTTGGATCATAGGTTTTTGCAACCTTGTCCATGATTTTGACCTTCAGGAAGCTCGATACGGACATGACCCCATTCATGGTAAATTGACCTTTGTTCTGGGCTTTATGAAGAACAAAATTCAACCCATCTGCCCCCTCCACAATAAAAGGAGCCGCCTTCTCGGTCCCCTTTTTCACCCAACCCATGACCTTGTTTGCATAGGCGACCGCAGGACCTATATAGGGTACGAAGCGCGTATAGTTATTGAGTTTCGCTATCGATTTCTTGACATACCTGAGCCAGGATACATAGCTGACAAAATGGCCTATCGCCACATGATTGGCTATCATCGCCCTGTTGGTATAGGCAAGAAAATTAAGGTTTCTGGCGAAAAATACAGCACCACTATAGGCCGCAGCATCGGCCGCATTGACCAGTCGTGTCTTCTCGGATGTTGTTTGACCATTGTTGTACATCAGAACGGCAGCCATTGCGGTGGCCAATACCAGAAAAACCCCCAGGATCAATGCCTGTCCCTTTTGGTATTCCAGATTAAAGAAGCTAACTTTTTTCATCGCGCAACCCATCCCTAGCTTACGTAATAGCAAGAGTTTGTGTAACCACTGATCCAGAAGGTAGATCAGTGGTTATACACCAATCAAACAGACGATTTAGTTTGCGGTCGCGAAGTTACCCATTTTCTTGGCTACATTTGCATTTGTTTCTGCAGCTGTGGCTTGAGTCTGGGCTGTTGTTGTTGCTGTACCGCCATTCTGGCCGGAAATTTCCATCGCCATACTGGCCATCTGATTACTTACGGTATCGCCCATAAAACCTACTACACCAATGGCCGCGACGGCTATCAGTGCTACGATGATTAAGTATTCAGACATTCCCTGACCACGTTGTCGGATTTTTCCTACAGATTTTTTACTTCTTAGATGTGCCATTTCACTCTCCTATATTCCGTGTGTTGTAGATGTGAGCATCCTGATTATGTTCCGTTCTCACGTCATGTCATATATAACAAAATATTTATCCTGCGTAAACAATTATTCCTGAATTTTTCACATTTAGTTAGAATGTTGTTCATAATTTGCTAGAATGTGTGCGCTGGTTCACGATTTAATATTAACAAGGAAGTTAATTGAATGCATGTCATACTTTCCGCCTTACTGTTCATATTCGCCTTACCTCCAATAAGCATGCCCGTCGTCGGGTGTTTTTTTTTACTGCCTGTCTTTATACATCATATAAATAATAAAAACTCTGCTACTTGGGTAAGCGGGATGCTACTGGGCATTATAATCTCAGGCTATATTTTTTTTGGCACCTGGACATATGACATAACTGTGTACTTGCTGGTTATATTACTCACAACAATTTCAATTACACTACTGGTTTCATCTGTTATCTTCCTTATAAAAATCAATAAAATTCTTGCCGTGTTTGTTGCACCTTGCATATGGCTGGCTATCGAAATCACTTTACATTCCATACATATACCCAGCACGCTTTCACTCGTTCTTATGCCAATGAATATACTGCTTATGCCCGCTGAGTTTGGCGGGCAATATTTGCTTGCTGTGCTCCTGATTGTATTTCAGGTTATTTATTTAATTACTTATATAAAGGTAAAAGAATGCAGTCTGTATGTATTTGTACCGGTAACCGTGGCACCTGTACTTATAATATTTTTAATGACATTTATTATTGTGCCGACCACGAACGAGAATGCCGGTGATCCTGTGACTGTTAGTATAGTTCAAAGTAATATACATCCACTTACTACCCTGGGCATGCCCTCTGATGGTAATATTGAAATGCTTTATAAAACAAGATTGAAATTCATCAAGGCCGTTTCCCGACAAAAAATCAAGAGCGATATAATCATCTGGCCTGAAGTCAATTTTTCAAAATATGAATTCAGAAACAATGATAATATCAGTAATCTTGCCGATCAGTATAAGATTGATATGCTTGTCGCCAGCCCGGATATAGACCCATCCGGACATTCATACAGTTCCGTTTTTGCTGTGTCATCTAATGGCGATATACTCAGCAGGCGGAGTAAAAAATTGCTGATCCCTTTTATTGAGAATGATATCTCCAGGGATATCATCTGGAAACCACATTATTTTCTGCCAGGAAGACCGGGTACACTGGTCTGCTTTGAGTCTGCCTTTCCGGCTCCTGCCGTCACTCTGGCCGCTACAGGGGCCGGGTTTATTGTTATCATGACTAATGATGCCTATGCAGGGCCATCTATTCTACCATTATTACATTTGCAACTAGCGCGCCTGCGTGCAATAGAAACGGGAAAAACTGTTTTACGGGCCGCTAATGGAGGAACCTCGGCCATTATTGATAAACGTGGCCGGATTATTGAAAAACTCCCTCTGTTTAGTGAAGGAATTATCACCAGGACTATTCATGCAAATTATTACAGAACATTCTATGTCCGTTACTTTGAAACTATCGCGGCAACGTACAAGATGTTATCTGTTATCTCCTTGCTGATAATATTAATCGTGATCACTGTAAATAAAATATCTCATCTGCAGCGGACTATCCAGTTCAAAACTATCGGTTACAGCTTTATATCAATAGTAGTTTTGTTATTATTTCAATATCTGTTTATGAAGAATATGTATACAACGGCCACTGATAAATCCCTGCCCTCCGGTTTTATAAATTTTCAAAATGGTTTGATTAATACCCATTATAAATATACTTCGCTCAAGGCCTCATCAGAAACCGGAAGCCTGATATCTGCAATTACTTTTCTGTTACGCGATTATGGAAATAACATTAACATCAGAAATATATTACCCTATTTTTCCAGAATAACTGATGCAGATGTGGATCTCGCCACCATTGCCAATATTGCAAACCAATACAACTATTCAATAAAAACCATTGACTACTCAACGGATGATGGCAATTTTATTATAGCAACACCCTGCCTCGCACTACTGGATAATGGTGAAACTGTCGTTATACGTGATTTCACAGACTCACGCACCACTATATTTTCACCCTATAGTGGCACTGAACTTTCTTTAAAGACAGCCTCTTTTATTAAAAAGTGGACTGGTCGCACGGTTGTATTAATAACAAAGCACAGGCACTGGGATCCATGAACATGACCACTCTGGAAAATGGAAAATGTTTTTATTCGGGCAGCACTGCAAACCTGTACAAGGTCAGGTTTGACAAGTTAACTATTGTAAAGATACTTAGAGAGGAGTACATCAATAATCAGGCTGCACTGAAAAGATTCATGCAGGAAAAATCAATCGTGGAAAAACTGCGTTTACATAATGTTCCTCACCCTGTATTTGTTGACCTGGCAACAAAACAACCCTATTTTGCTTACGAATATATAGAAGGTACTCACCTGAACAAACTCATACAAAGCAATCATATCAGTCAGCTCTGTTCTATCGGCATTATAAGGCGATTACTTATACTCCTGATATCATTCAAGGACGCAGGGCTTGTTCATTCAGATATTACGCCCGACAATATCCTTCTGGACAGTAACGGAAAGGTGTTTCTGATTGATTTTGGATGTTCCGATTTTCCTCTTCGAACCAACATGACAACCTCTACCTGGATTTCAAAATATACCTACTGCTCACCTGAACAGGCTCAAGGCAAGCGCTGGTCATTTCAGAGTGATTTATACCAGGTTGGCTCTTTATTTTATGAAATGCTGTGTGGACAACGGATCAATACAGGCCAGGGCAGAGAAGCGCTGGCCATGGCGGCCAATCCCCAACAACCGGAACTACTAACAATACCGGAAAAATACTGGCCCGTTTTGATGGCATTACTGGAACCAAAGATAGAAAAAAGATGTGGCAGCCCATGTGATGCCCTGATATTACTAAACAACATTCCGTAGAGTCTGCCAAAATAATTGTTTTGACTTACTGCTGCCCCGTTAGCATTATGAATCGTATATGAATGTGAGGACATGGAACGGGTAACTGGACATTGGCCGTGGTTCTGGCTATAAAATACTGCTTTGGTATCACTATCCGTCACACCGGTAATGGTCTCTCACCTGGCACCACGCTGTCATTTCTAAACACAATTTAGTAATACCTACTATTGTATTTAAATTAATTTCGATTAGAATCCAATGCATCGACTATTGTTATAATTTCACCCGAAAGGAGTCTGCATGCTGGTGCTGGAAAGGAAGTCTGGTGAATCTATCCTGATTTACCCCAATGAGGCTATCCACCCCGATATGACGGTAGCCGAACTTTTTTCAAACGGGCCTATCCGGGTTTTGGTAAAGGCCAAGGGTGACTCGCCCGTAAAGCTGGCGATAGATGCACCGATGAGCATGAAAATTTTAAGGCATGAACTGATCGATGGTTAATAGACGCACACGATGTTAATGTGAAGTATATTATATTGTATTTAATCTGTTATGATTAACTGCAATGAGTCAGGGTAATCGGTCTAATGTTGTTGATTTAATGCGCGGTTTTGCCGTTGCATTAATGATTGTTTTTCATTTCTGTTACGACCTGACCTATTACCGGTTTGCCAGCTTCGATTTTTACCATGATCCTTTCTGGCTGAATTTTCGCACCTTTATTGTTTCACTATTTTTATTAGTCGTCGGTATCAGTCAGTCTCTGGCCTTTTATGGCAAGGTTCCGCGTAATAGAATCATCAAACGCCTGCTTATTTTATTGGCATTATCTTTATTAATTTCCATTGCCACCTATTTTATTTTTCCCGGCAGAACCATTGTTTTCGGGATACTGCATTTCATTCTGGTTGCCAGTATCATCGCGCTGCCATTTAGCCGACATCCATTGGCTAGTTTGATATTTGGCATAACTGCTGTTTTTATTGGTAACACCATTGCGAATGAACTATTTAATCAAGGCTGGCTTCACTGGATTGGTTTTATGCAATACAAACCTGCCACAGAGGACTATGTACCCCTGTTTCCGTGGTTGGGCGTGGTGCTGATCGGGATATGGGTCGGTCACACACTGCTATCATCTGGCAATGGTCAACGAATATTAAATGCTGATTTGCCCGTGCCGGGAAAGCAGTTACTGGAAGTTGCCGGTCGGCACAGTTTACTGATCTATATTCTGCATCAACCGATACTGTTCGGATTATTATGGGCAGTCAGATTGCTTGTATGATTTCATCGCAATTCTGTTCACCTGTAACAAATGTAGTTGAAACGTAAGCGGCAAGTATGTTTTGGGCCAGATTGAATAATCCGGACATGGAGCCGGTATAGCCAAATCAAGACACGCAAAACATGCCATCCATGGCGGCTCGGCTGCCGCTTCCCTGCGGCAGACGGTCTTTATTTGGCTATACCGGCTCCATGTCCTCACATTGATATGCGCTTAATAAAGTTAACGGAATTGCGATGAAATCATACAAGCAATCTGACTATTTTCCTGTCAATAATTTTCTTACCGGTGCAAATGTTTTCCTGTGAACCGCCAGTGGGCCATACATGGCCAGTTCTGCCATATGTTGTCTGGAACCGTATGCTTTGTGTTTATGAAAGGAAAACTCGGGATATTGTTTATGGTATTCCACCATCATGCGGTCACGTTCTACCTTGGCCAGTATCGACGCAGCACTGATTGATGCGATCAGGCTATCGCCTTTTATGATTGTCTCCAGCGGAATGGGTATATCGGGTGGTTTGTTTCCATCAACCAGAACAAATTCGGGTGTGATTTCAAGCCCTTCTATCGCCCTCCTCATTGCCAACAGGCTGGCCTGGAGGATATTGATCTCATCTATCTCTTCGACACTGGCCTCTGCTACACAGTAGCAGATTGCGCACTCCCTGATGAGCGGGTACAGATATTCACGTTTTTTTTCGGACAGCTTTTTTGAATCGGCCAATCCTTCTATGGGTTTTTCAGGGTCAAGAATGACTGCTGCTGCAACAACCGGACCTGCCAGCGGCCCTCTGCCCACCTCGTCAACACCGGCGGTCAGTAACGGGTACTCTCTCGATTTATCATACATGCTTGTTATCCAATTAATTCTGCAATGGCTTTGGTTGCTTCCTGGCTTGCGTCTTTTTTTATCGACTTATGTATTGTGTGATAGATTGCCATCAGTTCAGATGTACCTTCATGCATTGTTATTAACTGCATTATAGCGGTGGAAAGATTACCTGCCATGGCTGCATGCTGTATATATTCCTCAACTATTTGTTTACCTGCCAGCAGGTTTGGCAGTGAATAGTTTGATACCTTCAGTAGCCCGAAAGTTTTTAGTAGCCAGTATGTGATGGGTGAAAGCCTATATGCCACAACCATCGGTTTTTTCAGTAGCAATGCCTCCAGTGCCGCGGTACCAGACGCCAGCAGTACAGCATCGCTTGCCTGCATAACCTGTCTGGAATTTCCCAGCACCAGTGTTATCGGCAGTTTTTGTTCTGATTCATCCAGCTCACCCTGAAAATAATCCATGGTTTTCTGGTTAGCAAACGGAACGATAAACTCCAGTGCGGGATTCTGCTGATGACATAAGGTTGCAGTACCGATAAAAACATTCGAAAGTCTTTCAAGCTCAGGCATTCGACTCCCGGGCAAAATGGCCAGAACTTTTTTATCCTGATCAATAGCCAGCGATTTTCGCGCAGACATCATGTCCGGCTCAAGTGGGATCATGTCAGCCAGAGGATGGCCGACAAAGCGGGCATGCACATTATTTTTTTCGTAAAAAGGAACTTCAAAAGGAAACAAGGTCAGCATCAGATCGATTGAAGATGCTATCTTCTTTACCCGCCACTGTCGCCAGGCCCACACAGACGGGCTTACATAGTGAACTGTTTTTATACCCTTATGTTTCAGTTTCTTTTCCAGCTTCAAATTAAAATCAGGTGCATCTATGCCTATAAAAACATCCGGTTTTATCTTAAGTAGTTTCTGCAACAGGTTCCTACGGATTTTGAGTAATTCCGGAAGATGTCTTACAACTTCAGTAAGGCCCATCACAGAAAGTGACTCCATCGGATAGAGTGATTCACAACCTGCCTTAATCATTTCCGGGCCGGCTATGCCAATAAATTCTGCATCCGGATATCGTGATTTAAGTGACTGGATCAGTGACGCGCCTAACAGGTCTCCCGAGGCTTCACCGGCAACTAGTGCGATACATGTCATATTTATTTTCTTATCTGACTACACCACGTTGGCTATTTTCAAGAAACTCGCTGAAATCTTTCAGCGGTTCACAATTTTCAGCCATCTCTTTTATCATGGCTTTTGCATCCTTGAACAAGGTATTGGATTTATACAGCACTTTGTATGCCTGCTGTATTTCCTTGATAACCTCAGGTTCAAAACCATTTCGTTTCAGACCCTCGGTATTCAGACCATGTGGTTCGGCAGGTCTGCCGGATACCATGACGTATGGCGGAATATCTTTCAGGACGATAGTATTAATGGCAGTAAATGAATTTTTACCCAGAACCACAAACTGGTGTACCAGTGTAAAACCGCCTAGTATAACAAAGTCCTGAATTGTGACGTGCCCCGCGAAGGTTGTGCCATTTGCGATGACTGTGCTGTTACCAATAATGCAATCATGTGCGATATGAACATAGGCCATGATCCAGTTATCTGAGCCAATTTTTGTGATACCCCCGCCCTGGACTGTACCACGGTTTATGGTACAGTTTTCGCGTATCAGGTTACGTTCACCAATTTCCAGCAACGTAGACTCCCCCGCATATTTTTTATCCTGCGGGTCTTCACCTATTGACGAAAACTGAAGTATTTTATTGTCTTCACCGATCTTTGTTGGCCCCTTGATTACAACATGCGGACCAATAACGGTGCCTTTTTTTATTTCTACATCATTCCCTATGATACTGTATGGCCCCACCTCCACGCCTTCAGCAATATATGCTCCCGGATCGACTATGGCAGTCGGGTGTATCAAGAATCGATTTCCTTCTCTGCACACATGAGTTCGGCAGATGCCACAACATTACCGCCCACCCTGGCCGTTGCTTCAAATTTCCACACCGGGCCTTTTCTTTTCAGTAATTTAACTTCCAGAAATAATTGATCACCAGGCTCTACAGGTCTTTTGAATCGTGCCTTGTCTATTCCGACAAAGTAATACAAGGATTTGTCTGATGGTTTTGTGTTATTGGTTTTGAACGACAGTATTCCCGTTGCCTGTGCCAGTGCCTCCAGTATCAATACGCCCGGCATAACAGGCCGTACCGGGAAATGACCGGTAAAGTAATTTTCATTGTAAGTTATATTCTTGTATGCGGTGAGAAATTCACCTTCCTTGTAGTCAATTACCCGGTCAATTAATAAAAACGGGTATCGGTGCGGAAGATATTCAAGCACCTCATGTATATCCATGGTATTTTCAGACGACATAGTTTTACCTTGCGGACCTAATTGTCCTGTTGTTTTTCCAGTTTACGAATTCTCTTTAACATTTCATCCAGTTGACGGAAGCGTATGTAACTTCGATGCCATTTATTATTGGTCTGCAATGGTGTTCCGGATGAATACAGTCCCTCTTCCTCGATATTCTGCGTAACCATGGAGGCAGCTGTAATCTGAACCTTGTCGGCAATAACCAGATGTCCGACAATGGATACTGCACCACCGATTGCGCAATCTTTTCCGATATGGGTACTGCCTGCTATCCCCGTACACCCTGCTATTGCAGTATGATCGCCGATTGTTACGTTATGACCAACCTGAATCTGGTTATCCAGTTTTACACCCTTGCCCAATATGGTATCTTCAAGTGCCCCACGGTCTACCGTTGTATTGGCCCCTATTTCGACATCATCGCCGATGATGACGGACCCGAGTTGCGGAACCTTGCGCCAGACTCCCTGATCATTGGCAATTCCAAAACCATCTGCGCCAATGACAACGCCCGGGTGCAGTATGACATTACTTCCAATCTGCACACCATGACAAAGCGTGACATTTGCAACCAGCCTTGTGCCCTTCTGAATATCCACGTCTTTTTCGATAACACAACCCGGGCCAATATTTGAACCCGTTGCTATTTTAACGCCGGAACCAATAACGCTATTGGCTGCAATACTTGCATCAGGATGTATCTCGGCAGAATCCGCTATTACGGCCGATGGATGGATTCCCCCTTCTGACTTCTTATCAGGATTCAGCATTGACACTATTTTTGCATATGCCAGATAAGGATTACTCACCACAATTGCTGCAACGGGGCATGCGGGCAAATCTTTTTCATGCAGAATCACAGCACCCGCACCGGTTTTATTCAAGTATTTGCAATAGCTTCTGTTTGCGAGGAAGGTAATATTTTTTGAAGTAGCATGCTGGATAGTCGCCACACTGTCGATCAGGATATCTGCGTTGCCGTGTAACTTGCCGCCAACTGCGATGGCGAGTTCTTGCAAACTATATTCCAACTGTTGCTACCCATTTATTTTATGGCTGGTGCCTTTGGACTTGCAGACTTTACATTTTTTAGTTCGTCTGACAGTGCCTTCAGAATTTCATCGGTTATATCAACCTTTTTTGAAGAATACAGCACACCTTCACCCACGACTATGTCGTAGTTATTTTTCGATGCAACTCTAATGATGGCGCGTTTTACACGTTTCTGGAGTTTTCGTAATTCCTCATTCCGCCTGATATTCAGGTCTTCCCTGTAGTCTTCCTGAGCACGTCGAATTTCCCTTTTTGTATCACGAACATTCCGTTCCAGTTTTCGCAGTTGTGACTCACTCATCTGCATACCCTGTTTAGCAAGACGATCTTCATATCTGCGAAGTTTTTTACGCAAGTTAATCAATGCCTTGTTCCTTGGGGCAAATTCCAGCTCCAGCCTTTTATTTGCTGCAATGGCCTGCGGTGATTCCTCAAGTGCCTTGGCTACATTAACCACAGCCATTTTTGATCCTTGAGCATACACAGAAGACGACAATAAAAAAGATCCAATTACACAACCTGAAATAATCAATAATTTCCTAATCATAATTCAAACTCTTCAATACTAGTTAAAAGTCCCGCCTAATGAGAACTGGAAGACTTGTAAGTTATCACTTGGTCTATCATTTATTGGCTTGGCCAGACTAAAAGCCAGTGGCCCCATAGGAGATAACCATTGAACCGAAACTCCTAGCGAGCCCCTCAATTCCTTAATGTCGAAATTTTCAACACCGGCAAATACATTACCCACATCAAAAAAAGTACTTAACCTGAATGAGCTGCTGTCATCTACAAAAGGTACGGGAAATATAACCTCCACTCCACCAACTGTTTTCACATCACCACCAATAGGCCGACCATTGGAATCCTTCGGCCCCAGGCTGTAGTCCTTGTATCCTCGTACCGTCCTTACGCCACCAGCAAAATAATTCTCATAAAATGGTACCGATGTTGTATTTCCATATCCGTTACCATAAGCAACTATCCCACGCACGAGAAGCGTCAGCTTATCGGTTAGCGGGACATAACGTTTCTGTGAATAGCTTATCTTGTAGTATTCCAGATCAAGCCCTGGCAATGTTATTTCTGCCGCCAGGTTATGACTTATTCCTCGCGTGGCAAATATTGCCTTGTTACGCGTGTCATGCGACCAACCCACTCCTACCTTGAGTGTATCAAATGTACCTGCAAAATCAATGACTTCCTTAGATGATGTTGGTGTCGCTTTCAGCTTGGTATTGTCAAAGGTCAGGGAGGCACTTACCCTGTCATTCTCATTCACAGGGATACCATAAGTTGTTGAAATCTGGTTTGTATCTGTCAGATAAAATGCCAGATTGGCCCTGCTGGCATCTGTTTTCCGGGATGAAATGGAGAAACCGCGACTCACACCATCGATTGTATAATAAGGGTTTAGATAGCTTAAACTTAACCCTTTATTGATGCTGCTGGTATTGACACTGATCCCTATCCTCTTGCCCGTACCCAGGAAGTTATCCTGGTTGATGCTGCCAGACAACACAACCCCACCTGTTTGCGAATAGCCGACGCTGGCCAGCAGGTTGCCGGAAGCCCTTTCCTTGACCGTATAATTGACATCCACCTGGTCCTGCGAGCCGGGCACGGCGGGCGTTTCTATATTAACTGACTCAAAATAACCCAGGCGATCAAGCCTGACCTTGGAACGATTAACTTTTTTAGTTGAAAACCAGCCCCCTTCCATCTGACGCATTTCCCTGCGCAAAACAACATCGCTTGTTTTCATGTTACCGATCATATTTATTCTGCGAACATAAACCCGCTTGCCCGGATCAACAAAAAAAGTCAGACTAACTTCTTTGGTCTTCTTGTCGATGTTCGGCACAGTATTAATATTGGCAAAGGCGTAGCCCTCATCACCCAGACGTTGGGTCAACTTCTCTATCGTTTTGGCAATACGTTTCTGTGAGAACACCTGACCAGGTGCTATTGTAAATTCCTTGACCAGGGCATCAGGTACTATCAACTGACCGGCAAGCTTCAGTTCTTTTATTTTGTATTGATTGCCTTCGTCTATATTGATAGTTATATATATAAATTTTTTATCAGCAGAAATTGATACCTGCGTGGATTTAATTTTAAAGTTGAGATAACCCCTGTTCAGGTAATATGAACGTAATGTTTCGATGTCTGCCGCAAGTTTCTGTTTGGAATACTGATCGTTACCGCTATAAAAAGAAAATGTTGTCGGCGTACTCAACGTCAATAGTTTTGTCAGTTCCTTCTTGCTGAAAACCTTGTTCCCCAGGATATTTATTTCCCTGATCTTGGCTATCTTTCCCTCGGATATCTTCAGGAAAACGGCCACCCTGTTTCTTTCGAGTGGTGATACTGATGTCTTTATCTTTACACCGTATTTACCATTGCTGAAATATTGCCTGCGCAATTCCTGTGAAATTTTATCAAGAAGCGAACGATTGAACACCCGCCCCTCTGCAAGACCAATATTTTTTAACCCTGCAAGCAATTCATCTGTTTCGAGATCTTTGTTGCCACTTATGTCAATTTTTGATATCGAGGGCCTCTCAACAAGCTTGACGACAAGAATATTACCTTCCTGAACCAATTCAACATCCTTGAAGAAACCGGTTTTGAATAATGCCTTGATGGCTTGCGCAGATCTTTTGGAATTGAATTCTTCACCTACCTTTACAGGCAAATAGGAAAAAACCGTTCCGGCTGAAATTCTTTGCAGACCGTCCACCCGAATATCGTTAATAATGAATGGCTGGAATGCATAGGCAGAATTGCACACCATGGCCAATAACAGAAAAAGTGAGGACAGCCTGTTCATTACAGCGCCTTCAGATCGCGCGATTTCTCAAACAGATCCTTTGCCTGGACATGTGGACATTCCTGATATTTTTTCATATTTTTTATAATTACTTATGTGTCTATAATATTTATTAATGAATGGCCGTTCGATCCCGCCTAACCAAACAATCGCAGGATGTCATTATAAAAAGCCAGGCCCATTAATGCTACTAATAAGAAGATGCCAAACTGCTGAGCGGCGGCCTGAAACTGCTCGGAGACCTGTTTTCCGGTAATAATCTCGATCAGATAGTAAAAAAGATGGCCTCCATCAAGAACGGGGATCGGTAGTAAATTCAGAACACCCAGGCTGATACTGACAATGGCCAGGAAGTAAAGAAATGGAATAAGGCCACTACTGGCTGTATTTCCGGCATATTGGGCTATGGTCAGCGGGCCACTGATATTTTTGAGAGAAGATTCCCCCATGACTATTCGCCCCAATACCCGAATCATCAACACTGACATATCCCAGGTTCGTATGATACCGGCATTCAGCGCCTGAAAAAGGCTATATTCTACTTTTATATCCAGCTTGTCCCAGTATTTCTTTGGCAATGCCACCTGGACACGACCGATAATTTTTCCATTTCTGGTGATTTCACCGATATCCAGCGTTTTTGTCTCTTTGTTACCTTGCCGGTCGACTACAACCTTTATCAACCGACCCGGGTTTTTCTGTACCAGGTTCAACCAGTCAATCCAGTCATTGATAACCGTATTATCGGCCTTCAGAATCAGGTCCCCTTTCCTCAATCCCGCCTTGTCTGCCGGCCCACCTTGTATAACTTCCCCCAACTCGGCCGGTGGCTGCCAACGTTTAATGCCTATATCCTTGACCAGATCCTTGATTTCAACAGGGTCTGAAATGCCTGAAAGACTTAGCCGGCGTAACTGTTCAACACCTGATTGGTCCTTCACAACTACCTTTGCCTGCCGATTGTCGAGGGCAATATCCAGCAATGCCAGTCTGACAGAACTCCAGCTTACAGCTTCATCACCATCAATTTTGAGTATCTGGTCACCCGGCTTGAACCCGGCCTGTTCGGCATACGAACCGGGTGTGACTTCACCAACAAGTGCCTTCAGGTCATGCGTACCTGGCAAGTACATTAGCCAGAAAGCTATGATTGCAAAAATAAAATTAAAAACCGGGCCAGCTACAACAATGGCAAATCTTTTCCAGACATTCTGGTTATTAAATGCAAATGGCCTGTCTTTTTCTGCCACTTTGGCCTCACGCTCGTCAAGCATTTTGACATAGCCGCCAAGGGGAATGGCGGCAAGTACATATTCTGTTCCATCTACTTTCGAAGTACGCTGTAAAAGAGGCTTGCCAAAACCGATTGAGAAACGAAGAACCTTAACGCCCATTATTCTCGCCACCCAGAAATGGCCAAATTCATGGACAGTAATAAGTATACCCAGCGCGGCAATGAATGAAACGGGATATATAAGAACATCAAGCATGATTATAATTTACATTCAGTGTGTTGCAGATAAAATATGCTGACGCGCCTTCTCCCTGGCAAGTCTGTCTGCATCAAGGATGGTTTCCAGGCTATCACATTCAAGTGATTCGATACTATTCAGGGTGTCATCTATTACTTCAGCAATTTTCATAAACGGAAGTTCATCCCCTAAAAAAGACTCAACCGCTATCTCATTTGCGGCGTTAAGTATAGCAGGGGCTGTACCACCCCGGGTCATCGCCTGGTATGCCAGTCGCAGGCATGGAAAACGTTTGAAGTCAGGCTCGGTAAAATCAAGTCTGGCAATTTCAAGTATATTCAGTGGTTCAACACCGGAATTCATTCTTTCCGGCCATGCCATCGAATGGGCAATCGGGGTGCGCATATCAGGGTTACCCAGTTGTGCCAGAACGGATCCATCTGAATACTGCACCATCGAATGGATAACACTTTGCGGATGCAATACAACCTGAATCATATCGACATGGGTATTAAATAGCCAGCATGCCTCTATCACTTCCAGACCCTTGTTCATCATGGTGGCTGAATCTACCGAAATCTTTCGACCCATATCCCAGTTAGGGTGGGCACAGGCCTGTTCCGGAGTCACATCATTGAGCTGGTCGATTGGTGTCTCCCTGAAGGGGCCACCCGATGCAGTCAACAGTATTTTAGTCACGCCTGTTTTTTCAAGTCCATCACTGAAGTTGGCTGGCATACATTGAAAAATAGCATTATGCTCACTGTCGATGGGGAGTAGTACTGCATTATTTTTTCTGACCTCCTCCAGAAAAATCTTTCCTGACATAACCAGTGCTTCCTTGTTAGCAAGCAATATTCTTTTGCCGGAACGTGCTGCTGCAAGCACTGACAATAATCCCGCTGCTCCGACGATAGCCGCCATCACATAATCCACTTCATCGAGTGACGCAACTTCCTCGAGACTTTCGGGGCCTGTTAACAGCCGGGTCTTGAGATCGGAATCCTTAACTAATTCTGAAAATCTTTTTGCCGAATTTTCATCAATCAGTACTGCAAAATCAGGCCTGAACACCATACATTGCTCGAACAGACGCTCCGCATCCCGGTTTGCCGTCAAGGCAACAACACGGTATCGTTGCCGATTACGGGAGATTACATCAAGCGTGCTGACACCAATGCTACCGGTTGCGCCTAATATTGTAATACCAATCAAAACAGTTCTACCTGTATTGCAGACCACATAAACAGTGGAAGAACCGCCACCAGGCCATCAATTCTGTCAAGCACGCCACCATGGCCCGGTAACAGATTGCCACTATCCTTGACCCCGGCCTGTCTTTTCATCAGACTTTCAAGCAAATCACCGATTACAGATACTGGAACCAGTGCCAGACTGATTATCATCAAAGCGGAAAGTCTGCCGGGTTTGGCCGGCAACCAGGCCGTAACTAAAGCACAATAAACAGCAACCAGAATAAAAGCACCGAGTACACCCTCCCATGTTTTTCCGGGGCTGACATTCGGTGCAAGCTTGTGACGACCCCACTGCTTACCGGCAAAGTAGGCACCACTGTCAGCGATCCAGACCAATACAATGGCATAAAGCAACCATAACGGCCCATTTCCAGTTATTGAATGAATACTAACCAGGGCATACCAGGCAGGGACCAGTACAAGCGCACCACAAGCAAGCTTGATACTCATATTTATTACCGATTTTTTTTTAAATAGTCCGGGTATAAATATCCAAAAAAAAGCGCCCAGCCACCATGCCAATGCAAGATAACCATTGGACAGCATTAATAATCTGTCGTCTGTACCTGGCCATAAATACAGGAACGTGAATGCTATTGCTATAACATAAATAATTCGAGGAAAAAATTGTTCGAGGCCCGTTAGCCGGGACCACTCCCACGCACCCTGTAACAGTAACACCCCAAAGATAACAGCAATGGCCATTTCAGGTAGATACAATATCCCGCCAACCACAAGAGGAACCAGAATAAAGGCCGTTAACAGCCTTTGCTTAAGCATCTTCCTTTGTTCCTTCCACCTGCTCACCAGTACAGCCAAAGCGCCGCTGCCGGGATGAGAAGGCCTTGAAGGCCAGCTCCAGTTCAGATTCATCAAAGTCAGGCCACAAGGTATCTGAAAAATAAAGTTCTGTATAAGCCAGCTGCCAAAGTAAAAAATTACTGATTCGCTGTTCACCACCTGTTCGTATGAACAGATCGGGGGCAGGTAAATCAGATAGTGATACCATCCGGGATACCAGTTCGTCGCTGATATCTTCCTGATCAATCTCACCAGCGGTTACCTGGCGGGCAATGCTGCGTACCGCATTGGTAATATCCCATCTACCACCATAATTAACTGCTATACGAAGTTCCAGACCGATATTGTCTTTGGTTAACGCTACTGACCTGGCAATCTGTTGCTGTAATTTTTCGGAAAAACTGGACACATCACCGATAAACTGCATTCGAACATTACTTTCATGCAGTCCTTTAACTTGAGCCTGCATGGATGTAAAAAAGAGTTCCATCAGCAGGCCAACCTCTTTTTTGGGGCGGTTCCAGTTTTCGCTACTGAATGCAAACAGGGTTAGTGCCTTGATACCAAGGTCTGAACAGGCCTCGATGATATTCCGGGTTGTCTTGACCCCGGCCTTGTGTCCGAAGTTCCTTGGAAGAAAACGCTTTTTTGCCCATCGACCATTTCCATCCATAATAATGGCAACATGACTTGGCAAATCACTCATCAGACATTCCTTCCGGAATACGATAAAATTCAAAAATTAAAAGACTTATGAAAATATTTTTTATCATTAATAAAAAACAAATATCACTGGATCAAATTTCCATTAACTCTGCTTCCTTGACTGCCAGAAGTTTATCTATATCCACAATGTGCTTGTCTGTCAGTTTCTGAATTCCATCCTGACCCTTCCTTTCGTCATCTTCAGAAATCTCTTTTTCCTTAAGCAGGTCTTTTAAGTCGCCGTTGGCATCCCTGCGGATATTTCGCACAGCAACCTTGGCATTCTCTGCCTCATGCTTGACGACCTTGACAAGCTCACGCCTTCGCTCTTCTGTTAGTGGTGGCATAGGAACACGAATAGCAACCCCCGCTGTAGCAGGATTAAGTCCGAGATCTGATGTCATGATGGCCTTTTCAACGGCCTTGACCATATCTTTTTCCCAGGGTGTTACCAGTATGGTGCGCGCATCCTCGGCAATCACATTTCCAACCTGACTTATAGGAACCATACTTCCATAATAATCGACCGTGACCTGATCCAGAAGGCTGACATGCGCCCTTCCTGTGCGTATCTTGGCCAGTTCATTATTAAAGGATTCCACACTTTTGCCCATTCGGATGGAAGCATCTTTTTTAATATCTTCTATCATGACCTAATCCTGTTCTACTGCCGTACCGACTGATTCACCCTGCATTATTCGTAACAGATCACCTTCGTTATTAATGTTGAATACTTTTATTGGCACATTGCTGTCCCTGCATAAAATAATTGCAGTTGCATCCATGACCATTAATTTTTTCTCCAGAATTTCATCATAACCAAGTTTATCATATCGTACAGCATCCGGGTTTTTCACCGGATCATCCGAATAAACACCGTCAACCTTTGTTGCCTTGATAACAATGTCTGCCCCTATTTCAATTGCCCTGAGGCTGGCAGCTGAATCCGTTGTAAAAAAAGGGTTTCCTGTCCCCGCTGCAAACATAACCACACGACCTTTTTCCAGATGTCGTATTGCCCTGCGTCGAATATAGTCCTCACACACCTGATGAATACTGAGCGCAGACATGACACGTGCCGGTACATCCATCTTTTCCAGTGCGTCCTGCATGGCCAGCGCATTCATGACAGTTGCCAGCATACCCATATGGTCACCGGTCACCCTGTCCATGCCCCCCTGCGCGAGACCGGCACCACGAAAGATATTCCCGCCGCCAATCACCAGCCCTACCTGGATACCCAGATTAACAACATCCTGTATTTCGCCTGCGACGCGCTTGATTACTGACGGGTCAATACCATAGTCTCCACCTCCCATCAGGGCCTCACCGCTCAATTTAAGCAATATTCTTTTATACGGGAGATTATTTTTTGGCACGGCTCTTGTCCTTTTACATTTTTATCAGAACTATGACAGTGGGCGCTGGCATTTCATCACGATGAAACATCAGAATGCCCGGATAACATCCGGAAAAGGTCGTTAGCCTTTAACTTGCGCCATTACTTCATCAGCAAAGTTTTCAGTCTTTTTCTCTATGCCTTCACCTACTTCCATGCGTATAAAACTGATAACCTCGGCACCTTTTCCTGTCAGCAGTTTTTCAATTGTCATATCCGGGGCTTTCACGAAAGGCTGTCCCAGCAAGGTAATTTCAGATAAATATTTACGGAGACGGCCTTCTACCATCTTTTCAATAATATTATCAGGCTTACCACTTTCCCGGGCTTGCGCAGAGAAAATTTCTTTTTCCTTGTCCAGTACTCCGGCCGGCACATCCTCTGCCTTGACACAGACAGGTCGACTGGCTGCTATATGCATAGCAAGATCCTTACCCAGACTTTTATCCCCACCCTTGAGCTCAACCAGAACACCGATACGCGAACCATGCAAATAGGTTGTCACCTCATTTTCCCCGGCAATCCTGGCAAACCGGCGCACCTGTACTTTTTCACCAATCCTGGCCACCAGCGCTTTGCATGTCTCTTGCACCGTATCACCGCTGTCGGTTTTTGCAGATAACAGTCCTTCGATATCATCCGGGTTTTCCTGTACTGCACAATTCATAACTGTGGTAACAAATCCCTTAAAATCATCACCCTTGACTACGAAATCAGTTTCACTGTTGATTTCCACCATTAACGCGAGCTTCTTGTCGTCAGACACATGAATACTGATTATGCCTTCTGCTGCCACGCGACCTGACTTTTTATCGGCCTTTGCAAGACCTGACTTGCGCATTGCTTCTATCGCACTATCAATATCACCATCGGTTTCTACCAACGCCTTTTTGCATTCCATCATACCTGCACCGGTACGCTCACGTAATTCCTTAACCAGTGCCGCTGTAATAGCCATAATTAATTTCCTCTATAAATATCTGTTCAAGCAACCGATTCAATAAACAATAAAGCCACAATGCATCAGGTTACTCTTCGGTCTTGACTTTTTTTGCAGTTGACTTTTTGGTGGTTGCTTTCTTGACAGCAGCCTTCCTGGTCGCCGTTTTTTTTGTCGTGGTCTTTTTTACTGCGGTCTTTTTGGTTGCTACTTTCTTTACGGCAGGCTTCCTGGCTTCATCACCCTCTTCGGCCACATTTACTTCTTTTTCAGTATCCGATTCTTCAGCATCCGCTTTTTTCTCTGCTACTTTTGGTGCGGCTTTTTTCTTTACCGCGACTTTCTTGGCGGGGGCCTTCCTGGCAGGTTTTTTTGATTTGCCTTCTTCATCCATTTCAATGAAATCATCTTTACTATCTGAAACCTGTGAAGCAGTTGCCTTGCCTTCCAGAATAGCCTCGGCAATGCCATGTGTATAAAGTTGAATGGCGCGGATGGAATCATCATTACCCGGGATAATATAATCAATCGAATCGGGTGCACTGTTACTATCAACGACAGCAATGATGGGTATATTCAGCTTTACTGCTTCCTGCACTGCGATTTTTTCATGGTCCACGTCGATAATAAAAAGTGCGTCTGGCAGCCCCTTCATGTCCTTGATACCACCCAGGCTTTTATTGAGTTTCTCCATTTCACGGGTACGCATCAGGGCTTCTTTCTTGTTCAAACGTTCAAACCCACCGGTAGCATCCATTGATTCCAGGTCTTTCAGTCTTTTTATCGACTGTTTGACTGTTTTGAAATTGGTCAGCATTCCACCCAGCCATCGATGGTTAACGAAAGGCATGCCTGCACGCTCCGCCTCTTCAGCTATCGCATTGCGGGCAGAACGTTTGGTGGCAACAAACATGATCTTGCCACGTTTCGCAGCAAGACTGCTTATAAAATTAGTCGCTTCATTATAAAGAGGAAGGGTTTTTTCAAGATTGATGATATGAATCTTGCTTCTTTCCCCGAAAATGAATGGTGCCATTTTCGGGTTCCAATAACGGGTCTGGTGACCAAAATGCACGCCTGCTTCAAGCATCTGGCGCATTGTTACTTTTGCCATGGTAAAACTCCAGTTTGTAAGGGTTAGGCCTCCATGTACCCCATACCGCAACCTGATATTAACAGGCACCCTACAGTACGTTCCGGCACATGTGTGAATTTGCTAAATTAGCGCGCGCTTTATACCATATTCCGGCGCTTACAACAATGACTCACCATTATTCAAGGTATTGATGTAGAATACCAATCACAGAATCAAGGGGTTAACTTTCATTATTTCAGGGTTACACAATGGCAATCAGTATCAAGACAGATGAAGAAATTGAAAAGATGCGCGTCGCAGGCCACTTGGCGGCTGAAGTACTGGAAATGATAAAACCCCATGTTAAACAAGGTATTACAACCGGTTTTTTAGATGAAATCTGCTATGAATACATTGTAAACAAGCAACAGGCCATCCCGGCACCCCTTAATTACAAGGGCTTCCCCAAATCAATCTGTACGTCTGTGAACCACCAGGTTTGCCATGGAATACCTGGCAAGAAAAAGCTGAAAAATGGCGATATTATTAATATTGATATTACTGTTATCAAGGACGGGTATCACGGCGATACCAGCAAAATGTTCTACGTGGGGACACCCTCCCCACATGACAAACGCCTGGTCGAGGCCACCTATGAGGGCCTGAGAAGGGCTATATCCATCATAAAAGCCGGCATTCATCTGGGTGATATTGGTAGCACCATCCAGAAATATGTGGAATCAAAAAACTATTCCGTTGTGAGGGAATACTGTGGACATGGAATCGGGGTTAATTTTCATGAGGATCCACAGGTCGTTCACTATGGAACGCCAGGGACCGGTGAAAAGCTGGTTGCCGGCATGACCTTCACCATTGAACCGATGATTAACCTCGGCAAAAGAAATATCAAATTACTGGGTGATGAATGGACAGTTGTCACCAAGGATCATAAAAATTCCGCTCAATGGGAACATACCATTCTGGTTACCGAAAGCGGCTTTGAAGTCCTTACATTACGTTCTGATGAAGAACCAATCCTGCCCGCCGGTTAACTACATTTTCCAGATGAGAGACCTCAGCAAAAGTATCGTTTTTGATGCCCCGCATTTTGATGCTGCAATCGCCTCTGCACAAAACCCTGCAAAAATATTTCGGGAAGCCCTGAGCAAGGGCAAACAAAGCCTGCAACGACGCTTTGAAGAAAACGATGACATTGATTTACTCGTACATGAAAGCGCGCTATTAATTGACGAGTTGCTGAAACGCGCATGGCGCCAATTCTTTAGTAAATCCACACAATCTGCACTGATTGCTGTAGGTGGATATGGCCGTGGTGAACTTCACCCGGGTTCTGACGTGGATTTATTATTACTTTTCAGTAAGGAAGTGCTTGAATCCAGTGAAGGTAACATTGAATCGTTTTTAACCATGCTGTGGGATATTGGCATGGAGGTTGGGCAAAGCGTACGTACCGTTGAAGATTGTGTCAGGGAGTCAAAGAAAGATGTCACTGTCATCACTAATCTGATCGAATCAAGATTTCTGACTGGATCAGAAGAACTGTTTGAGGAGATGCAGGAAAAAGTATCAACAGATCATTTATGGCCGAGTGATGAATTTTTTGAAGCGAAATGGAATGAACAACAGAACAGACACCTGAGATATGGTGATACAGCAAACAAACTTGAGCCCAACATCAAGGAAGGCCCCGGAGGACTTCGCGACATCCAGATGATTGGCTGGGTAGCAATACGTCACTTTAACACCAGGGACCTGCACGAACTGGTTAAACATGATTTCCTGAGTGAAGATGAATTTCATTTTCTTCTGGAGGGCCAGCGGTTTCTGTGGAAGATCCGCTTTGCACTCCATATTCATGCAAGAAGACGTGAAGACAGGTTGTTGTTTGACTACCAGAAAACATTAGCTCATGATTTTGGCTATAAAGACAATAAGCAGAACCTGGCCGTCGAACAATTCATGCAACAATATTACCGGACAGTCATGGAACTGGATCGGCTTAATGAAATGTTGTTGCAAAATTTTCAGGAAGAAATTTTATACTCTGCCGACCCGGTCACACCGAAGGCAATAAACCGCAGGTTCCAGCTTACGCGTGGCTTTATTGAGGTAGTACATCCCAATATTTTCAGGTATTTTCCATATGCACTGCTTGAAATATTTTTACTATTACAGCTTGACCCGAAAATAAAAGGCGTGCGCGCCTCTACCATCAGGCTGATTCGGTCAAACCGGGGACTCATGGATGATAAAGCAAGAAATGATTTGCGCACGCGAAGTGTTTTTCTTGAAATATTAAAACAACCGACAGGTATAACCCACGAACTTAGAAGAATGAACCGATATGGTATTCTCGCGGCATATTTGCCCGCTTTTGAAAACATTACCGGTCGTATGCAATACGATCTGTTTCATATCTATACCGTTGACGAACACATCCTTTTTGTAGTCAGGAACCTGCGCCGTTTTACCGTGCCTGAATTTCGAAATGAGTTCAGGTTATGCAGTGAAATAATCTCGAATATTGCCAAGCCTGAATTACTTTATATTGCCGGACTCTATCATGACATCGCAAAAGGCCGTGGAGGAGATCATTCCAAACTTGGCGAAACAGATACACGTCAGTTTTGCATCGATCATGGCCTCGGGCAATATGACACGAACCTGGTGGCCTGGCTGGTAAGAAATCATCTGCTCATGTCCATGACGGCACAACAAAAAGATATCAGTGACCCTGAAGTCATAAGGGAATTTGCCAATAAAGTGGGAGACAGTACGCACCTCGATTATATTTATCTGCTGACAGTCGCCGACATTCGTGCCACAAATCCTGCATTATGGAATTCATGGAAAGATTCACTGCTAAAAGAACTATACCATGCAACCAATAAGGCACTGCGCATGAGCAGTGACGAATACACAAGTCATCAAACAATTATTGCCAGTAAAAAGGCAGATGTTTACGGGTTATTGAATGCATCGGCATTAAACCGTGAGCAAATTGATCATATCTGGTCGGATTTCGGCCCGGACTATTTCATCCAGTACTCGGCTGAAGAAATTGCCTGGCACATTACATCGATATCAACAATGAAAGAAAATTCCTTTCCGATGATTTGTGTGCGCTATGATAATAACCGTGGAAGCACCGCAATTTTTATCTATGGGCCTTTAAAGGCCCACCAATTTGCGGCAACAACTGCAACATTGGAAAAAAGTTACCTTAATGTCGTTGATGCGCGAATATTAAGTACACGAAGTAATTACACACTGGATACCTATCTGGTGCTTGAAAATGATGGCAAGAGCATCAAGGATCCATCACGACTGAATGAAATAAAGGAAGCCCTCAAGCACACCTTAAGTACAGAAAACGCGGTTGACTACAATGTTAATCGAATGATACCAAGGCTACATAAGCACTTTGAAGTCAATACCAGGATCAGCTACACGCTGGATAAAAATAACTCCCGAACCATTCTTGAAGTGACCACTGCAGACAGACCCGGATTACTCTCGAGAATTGGTGAGGCATTCAAACGATGTGAAATTGATTTGCAAAATGCAAAAATTGCCACCATTGGAATGCGTATTGAAGATTTTTTCTATATTACCGACAAGAACAACCGCCCTCTTGATGAGCAACAGTTTAATGCACTCAGGGATACATTGCTTGAATTACTGGATACCTGAGTCAGGAAACTCTTGACCCAGTCTGACCCCCGGCCAGATATATTGGCTGGCAAACCATGTATGATCATCATAATGCAAGTATCTACATGGATAAGCCATTTAAATATGGATGTTAACCTTCACTGTCAACACCCGTCCGCGCGATCAGCCATGCGCTGATCGCCACCATGCCGCCACCAATCCATTCTATCATTGTCATGTTTTCTCCGGCCCACCAGTACACGGTTACAGTCGTTACCAGTATTTCAAATATCAGGATAATAGCAGAACGATAAACCGGCATGTGTGTAACGCCATACTGAACGGCCATGGTCATGAATACAATCCCGAAGAAGCCCAGCATCATACTATAGTACCAGGTGAGTACCGGTATTTCCGGTAGTTGCCCACCGGTGAGTAAAATCCACAACCCTGCGATTATGATGCCACCTGACCAGCTTGCAGTTGTTTTAATGGATATGTTGATGTCCTGAATAGACCGTATCAACACGTTGCTCCATGCAAATGTAAACCCGGCCGACAAGGCCAGCCAGTCCGGCAACCCCTGTGGCCAGGGAAATCCTGCATCAGGGTCCCATAACATCACCACTGCACCCAGAAAGGCCAATACAAAAACCACCATCGCCTGCAAGGAAATTTTTTCCTTGAGGATAAAATAACCCATTATCACCGTCCATATGGGTGACAGATAAAAAAGCAGGATAACCCTGATGGCATTGCCATCAACGACGGCCACCAGGAAAGCCGCATTGCTCCAGCCCGTTGTCAATGCAATCAATACCAGCTTTAACGGGTGAACAAGATACTGCCGTCTCTGTTTGTATGTGGCTATCAGCCCGACAACAAATGCAGTACTGAATGCCGCCAGTGTGACCCATATAGCCGGCATACCTGCCGACTCGAACAGGCGCAATGGATACCAGAAAATCCCCCACAATGTAGCCGCAAACAACAGGCATAGATCAGGAAAGAGATAGGAATAATGCTTTTCAGTCATCTATATGAGTGCTCATTGGAGAGAATATCCGGTATAATGCAGTAAAAGTTTTAATATATAAAGCAAGCCTGACAATACAATGAATCCCGACCTGGAAAAACTGCAACCCTACCCGTTTGAAAAGCTGGCGCAACTAAAGGCAAGCTGTCAACCACCGCATGACTTGAAACATATTGCGTTATCAATTGGTGAACCAAAACATTCCACACCCGACTTTATCAGTAGTGAATTTACAAAAAATATCGGCAGCCTGACAAATTACCCGCTAACCCGTGGAACAGATGAACTGAGGGCCGCCATAACCGAATGGCTATGCAATCGTTTCAATCTGCCTGAAAAATCACTGGATCTTAATAAAAATATCATACCGGTAAATGGTACACGCGAGGCATTATTCGCATTTGCCCAGTGCCTCATTGACAGAAAAAAAGACCCGCTGGTTCTGATGCCTAACCCCTTTTATCAGATCTATGAAGGTGCCGCCACCCTGTCAGGCGCCACAATATGGTTTATCAATGCCACCAGGGAAACCGGTTACTTGCCTGATTTCAGTCAGGTACCCGATGAAATATGGCAACAATGCCAGTTATTGTATATCTGCTCGCCCGGGAACCCGACGGGTGCCGTGATCGACACGCCTGCCCTTCAAAACCTGATTGGTCTTGCCGACAAACATGATTTTGTTATTGCCTCTGATGAATGCTATTCAGAATTGTACTCTGATGAAAAAAGTCCTCCTCCGGGTTTACTGGGGGCCGCAGCGGCAATGGGCCGGACAGATTATTCAAGATGCATCGTCTTTCACAGTTTGTCAAAACGCTCGAATGCACCCGGTTTGCGCTCCGGCTTTGTAGCGGGAGATGCCGCTATAATTAGACAGTTCCTGCTTTTTCGCACCTACCATGGATGCGCCATGCCCCTGCCAACCCAGATGGCAAGTTTGCAGGCCTGGAAAGATGAGTCGCATGTCGTCAAAAACAGGCGGCTATACCGTGAAAAATTCAAGGCTGTAGCAAAAATATTATCGCCCGTTATTTCGCTGGAGTTGCCACCGGCAGGGTTCTATCTCTGGATCAAAACACCCATCTCCGACACTGAATTTTCACGCCGGCTTTTTAACCGGCAGAATGTAACTGTATTGCCTGGTACTTTTCTTTCCAGGAATGCACACGGGGTGAACCCGGGTGAAAACAGGGTAAGAATTGCCCTGGTTGCAGATTTAGATGAATGCATCGAGGCGGCCTACAGAATCAAGGCCTTCATTGTATCACTTTAAAATCGATGAGACTGGTTTTAAAGTCTTATCTGGCTTACAATTTCCACGGGGATTCGGCTATCTACTATTTTTAACAGGTAATAAATATGAGTAATTTACAGCAAATAATTGACGAAGCATTTGAACGACGTGCCGATATTACACCGCGCAACGTGGAGCCACAGGTAAAGGAAGCAGTCACCGAAACCATTTCCATGCTGGATTCAGGGAAGGCGCGTGTTGCTGAAAAAAAAGATGGTGACTGGGTGGTCAATCAATGGTTGAAAAAGGCGGTTCTATTGTCTTTTCGTATTGAAGATAACAGCTTTATGAAAGGTGGCTTTACTAACTACTATGATAAAGTCCCTTCAAAATTTGCAGATTGTAATTCGCGCGATCTGCGTGAAGGCGGAGTCCGTATCGTACCCCCTGCTGCCGCCAGAAAGGGCAGTTTTATTGCATCAGGGGTTGTGCTAATGCCCTCATACGTGAATATAGGTGCCTATGTAGATTCCGGCACGATGGTCGACACATGGGCCACCGTTGGCTCCTGTGCACAGATTGGAAAAAATGTTCACCTGTCCGGTGGTGTTGGTATAGGTGGTGTTCTGGAGCCTGTACAGGCAGGGCCCACGATTATCGAGGACAACTGTTTTATTGGTGCACGTTCTGAAGTAGTAGAGGGCGTTATTGTCGAGGAAGGGTCAGTAATTTCAATGGGTGTCTATATTGGCCAGAGTACAAAAATATTTAACCGCATGACAGGTGAAGTTTCCTATGGACGCATCCCGGCGGGGTCGGTTGTTGTATCAGGAAACCTGCCATCAAAGGACGGCACATACAGCCTTTATTGTGCAGTTATCGTAAAGCAGGTAGATGAGAAGACACGTAGCAAGGTAGGCATTAACGAATTGTTACGCGATATCTGATGGAATCATCCTGATGTCTGACACACTGGAGCTCGTAAAAGATCTTGTCTCTCGCCAGTCCGTAACACCGGAGGATGCCGGATGTCAGCAAGTTATGATTTCACGTCTGGAGTCTATCGGCTTTAATGTAGAACGGCTTCGGTTCGAGGATGTAGACAACTTCTGGGCAAGACGGGGTAACGGTGGACCCGTCCTTGCTTTTGCCGGGCATACCGATGTTGTTCCGACCGGGCCTGTGGAAAGCTGGACATCTCATCCATTTAAACCTGAAATCCGCGACGGCCAACTCTATGGACGTGGCAGCGCAGACATGAAAGGCAGTCTGGGTGCCATGGTTACCGCGTGTGAAAGATTTATCCAGTCCTGCCCGGATCATAATGGTTCGATTGCATTTCTGATTACCAGCGATGAAGAAGGCCCCAGCATCAACGGAACAGTAAAGGTTGTTGAATTCCTTGAATCACGTCACGAAAAAATAACCTGGTGTCTGGTAGGCGAGCCCACCTGTAACACAAGATTGGGCGATGTCATAAAAAACGGGCGACGTGGTTCACTAAATGGAAACCTGGTCATCAGGGGTACACAGGGTCATGTTGCCTACCCACATTTATCGGATAACCCGGTACATCGTCTTGCCCCGGCACTTGCTGAATTGTGTGAACAGGAATGGGATCAGGGAAATGAATTTTTCCCGCCTACCACATTCCAGATTTCCAACATCAATTCTGGCACAGGTGCAGAGAATGTCATACCCGGGACAGCCGATGTTATGTTCAACTTCCGCTTCTCAACGGAAACATCTGAAGGGAAGTTAAAAGAAGCAGTCCATGACATACTCGACAGACACAACCTGGACTATGAAATCCAGTGGAGACTATCGGGTAATCCTTTTATCACACCTCGTGGCGAGCTGGTCGATGCCGCAACAGAAGCAATTCAGGAAATCGTCAATATTAAAACCGGACTTTCAACATCGGGCGGAACCTCGGATGGACGTTTCATTGCACCTACGGGTGCGCAAGTGCTTGAACTGGGCCCGCTGAATGCCACCATTCACCAGATTGATGAAAATGTAAACTGCGAAGACCTGGATAATCTGTCACTGATTTATGAAGGCATACTGAAAAAACTACTATAAAAATCACCTGATCTCACTGCTGTGCCGTTATCCCATGACGAATGTAGTTGAAATGTAAGCGGCAAGTGCGTTTCGGGCTAACCCGCAGCCCGGACATGAAACCGGTAAGCCTGACCAAGACACGCAAAACATGCCATCCGTGCGGCAGACGGTCTTGATCAGGCTTACCGATTCCATATCCTCACATTGATATATGCTTCATAAAGTCAACCGGGCAGCTGTGACCTGATCTTCTTCCAGGCGACTTCGTTCCTCAGGTAAACCGGCTCTACATTTTCAACCGAAACCAGTTCATTTCTTTTCACCTGCTCTGCCGCCAATACAGCGATATCGCGTGCATGTGGCAAACAACAGCCATCATGGCCTGATACTGTTTCTCCGAAGAGCGCCAATAATTCCTGCTCATACGCTGACCATGCTGTGCCGGCCCCAAACCATTTGCTGCTTCCAACGGGGACGGACAGGGAATCCGCCTTGGCAACACATTCATCCTGAACGGATTCCATCATGCCTTGATCATTCAACTGGTAACAACCCCAGTATATTTCCTTCATTCTGGCATCGATCGCTGCCAGTACATTTTTCCTGCCCTCACAGCGAAATACACCCTGTGCGATTGCGGCCAGACTGGAAACAGGAGCAACAGCTAACCCTGCCCCCAGTGCTAAACCCTGTACAACACCTGTTCCAATTCGAATCCCGGTAAAGCTTCCCGGCCCACGACCAAAGGCAATGGCATCGAATTGTTGTATGGCATAACCGGATTCTTTCAACAGGGAATCAATCATTGGCAAAATCAGCTCTGTATGGCTTTGCCGGGCGATCTCAAATCGCTCCAGCACCGTCTCGCCATCCAGTATTGCCGCTGAACAGGCTTCCGTTGATGTGTCTATTGCTATCAGTTTCATTGAATCAAAGTTGCTCCAGAAATTCCTTTACCTTGCTGGTATCGACCACCCGCTTCATCGGCGGCAAACTCTTTAAAAAGACCTTGCCATAGGATTTACTGACCAGTCTTGGATCACATATCACCATAACACCCTTGTCAGAGACATCCCGTATTAAACGACCGACACCCTGCTTGAGTACAATAACTGCATTGGGTAGCTGGAAATCAAAAAAGGCATTTCGCCCATTTTTCTTTATCAGCTCAATTCGAGCCTGTAAAACAGGATCGCCCGGTGACGCAAAGGGCAGTTTGTCAATTATGACCAGTGATAGTGCCGAACCCCTGACATCGACACCCTCCCAGAAACTGCTGGTTCCCAGTAAAACCGCATTGCCGTCATCCCTGAACGACTCCAGCAGCAGGTCACGGGGTGTATCACCCTGCACATACACGGGATAATCCAGCCGCCCGTCCAGTAATTTTTCGGCCTGTCTCAAGGCCCTGTGGCTTGTAAACAACAGAAAGGTTCGCCCTTTGCAGGCCTCTATCAGCGGTATGGCATATTCAATGACTGTCTCTGTATACTGATCACTATTTGGATCCGGCATTTGTTCTGGTGCAACCAGCATCGCATTGTCGGCGTAGTCAAACGGACTGTCGAGTTGCAGGGTTTTACATTCCTCTATTCCCAGTCTGTCTGTAAAATGTGCGAAGTCATTATTAATCGCCAGGGTTGCCGAAGTAAACACCCAGGCGCAGGGATAAGCCAGCATCTGTGTCTGAAAACTGGATGAAATATCAAGGGGGGTAAGATGAAAAACAAATGAACGTCTGTGTACATCAACCCATTGGATGAAATTATCATCTTCCTTCTGTGTGACAGTATCAATTTTGGAAACAAACTCCTGGTTTCTTCTCCAGCAGCTTTCCAGCCCCTTACTTCTCACCGCGGCATGCTCCAGCCATTCACATAACCTGCCGAGGGTCACCTGTAATTCATCAAGTGCATGGCTTATGGTGTTTTTATTTTTTATATTTCGCCACGCAACCCTGCCAGGCTTTTCGCCGAGAGATAACCTGAAATCATTAACCGCCTTTTCCAGGTGGTCACAGGCCTCGGATAAATCAGACATGTCCCCGGCAGCTGCAAGATGCTCGATACGGGTATCCTTGCATAATTCGTGTAACTGGCGACCGCTCAGGGATAATCCAAAAAACTGTGTTGCCACATCGGGTAATGTGTGTGCCTCGTCCAGTATAAAGGCGTTTGCTCCGGGTAGTAAATCCCCGTATCCCCCTTCCTTCAGCGACATATCGGCAAACAATAAATGATGATTGATGACCAGAAGATCGGCTTCCTGGGCCTTTCGGCGTGACTCCATAACAAAACATCCATTATAAGACGGGCACTCGGAACCCAGACAATTATCAACATTCGAAGTGACCATTGACCATACCGGCGAATCCTCTGGCACCCCTTTAACTTCGGCTATATCTCCTGAATCTGTACGGCCAGACCATTGACGTATTTTCTGTACATGCGATATCTGCGTTCGGGATCGAACACGTCCTTCCATCATCACCTTATCAAGACGGTACTTGCACAGATAGTTTGATCGCCCCTTAAGCAAGGCTACCCGGGCAGGTAAGTCAAGGACTTCACATACCTTGGGAATATCACGATGAAAAAGCTGATCCTGCAGGTTTTTTGTTCCGGTCGAGACGATGACCTTCTGACCACTCATCAGGGCAGGAACCAGGTAGGCAAACGTTTTTCCTGTGCCTGTTCCGGCCTCGACAACCAGAGTGGATTCACTGGACAATGCATTCTGGACAGCCCTGGCCATTTCCAGCTGTTGCTCCCGGGGTAAGAAATGCTCCAGCTTTTTTTCAAATGGGCCGGATGGGCCGAGAACTTCTGTAGACTGAAACATATATATAAAGGCTTATTGAATTACATTACATATGTTGCCACTGATGTCCCGGAAACCTATAACAAGTATAGTCGAAACATAAACCGCAAGACCATTTTGAGCTAAACAACGCATTCCTGACATGGAACCGGCATAGCCAAATAAAGACCGTCTGCCGCAGGGATGCGGCAGCCGAGCGGCCATGGATGGCATCTTTTGCGTGTCTTGATTTGGCTATGCCGGTTCCATGTCCTCACATTTATGCTCACTTCGTAAGTTAACGGGGCAGTGATATTTTGCGAAATAAATCAGCAACAACCTAGACGTTCCCCTGGTTATCCCATGTTTCGTCTTCATCAATCTCGCCTTTTTCAGCGGACCAGACGAGTCGTGCGATATGCTTGAACCTGGATACCGACATGGCGCCACGCTTTGTTCTTTTACTGCTACCCGCCTCTTCGAGTGCAGCCATGATGTTAATCCGCTCTGCCTCGAATATTTCTGTCGGTTCAAAATTTTCATCCATCAGCACCAGTACAACGCTATCCCATTCCTGACTGGTTTTCAGCTGACCAATGCGCTGGCCGGCTTTGGCTTCGTTAAATATTGCCCGGCCCTTGATCTGTATTTTCCTGCCGTCACGTTGCCCCTTGCCTATGGCATTGTATCCACCGGTTTGATCACTGCACAACTCAAGGTTAAGCAGGCGGGCCGCATCATTCTCTGCTATCTCACCGCTGATACCACCAAGGTTTTTTCCGGTGGCGCGCCGATATTCTGCAGCTATTTTTCTCGCCTCGGAAATGAGCTTGTCGACTGAAAAAACACTCAAGGTAAAT
>DRJK01000008.1 GCA_011052215.1 Gammaproteobacteria bacterium | reverse complement strand
CAGGGAGGCAAAACCGTTACCAACAACAACAATCTTTTTTTTCATATCCGGGTCCATGCAAGGGCTACCCTGATTATCAGGGTGACAGGTAAAATCCGCGTGTAACAGATCAAGTCCACAACTCCAGTACAAAATTCTGCATGACGGCTCGCATGATATCCGTGCGGCTGATAATGCCGACCAGTTGGCCGTTTGACATAATTGGCATGGCGCCTATATGCTGACCAACAAACAGACGTGCAATGTAACGTACATCTGTTTCTGTATTGGCCGTCAGTACGGGCGAGCTCATGATTTTACTAACCGGGTCTGCCGTATCATGGCCGGTCTGCATCTCATAAGACCCGGACAAACCACTTGTGTAATGCAGTATATCCCGGTCAGAAACCATTCCTGTTAATCTACCTTTATCTGTTGTCACTGGCATATGACGATATTTATATTGCCTGAACAGGTTTAATGTCTCCGCAATAGTCATTTCAATATTGAGACAGGTGACCGGTGAAGTCATGATTTGCTGTGCATGAAGCGCAGGTTTTTCCTGCTCCATTTGTCCTATCACCTGATAGGTATGACTGGCCGTTCGTGAATACCCGGGGGCTTTATCATGGTCAGACTCATGATCATGATAAAGCCTCGGATTGGTGCGGCGCAAGGCCGCTGCTTTTTCCGTTTTAGCAACCGCCAGACGGTCAAACAATTCTTGCACCGGGATTGGATTTTGTATATTCAGGCCATATTCAATGAACATAATAATAACCAGTAATTGTATGTAACCAATTAAAGCAGGTCATGCCATGCCTGACCTTAATGATTGGTATCTGCAATGTCAGGGTACAACCCTTGCCTTAGGCACATGTCAATGTTTTCTACTGACTCGATCAAACAAGAATTGGTTAAATCCATTTAAACCATATATATCACTATAAAGTAGTTTATAGAAAATAACAGGGCCAACACTAAAGTACCACTGGCTTGGTATGGGGATGTGGGGATAAATAAAATCAAGGGTTCTCCATCATGATCCCCTCACCCGGAGCTCCAGGTCCCTGGCTCCGGGCATCTGCCGCCCTGCCGGCTCCGTCCGTGGAGTCGGCCCCGGGTGAAGGGAAGTTAACGGGCCATATATGGTTTTATTATTATAATGGCGATAAAACCTGTTTTTAACGACCAAAGGTACTGCGGATATAACCCAGAACTGCCTTTACATCATCTTGCGTCAAGACCGGGTTGCCACCCTTGGGAGGCATTGCCATAGGTGATCCCTGGCTTTGAAAGCCTTCTGCCACATGTTTGAGCAGAACAGAATCTGATTTGCCCAACACCCCTGAGGCTTTTGTGAAATCAGGCACCCCTGGAAAGGCCCCTGTTCCACCCGCTGCATGACAAGCAATGCAGGTTTGTGAGTAGATGGCTTTACCGGAAAGCCCGGAGCCTTTAGTTGAGGTTGTTGACGCGGGCGAAGACGCATCACTGACAACCGTTTTGCTTGCAAGCGTGTTAGAACCCAGCATGAAGGTGAGTACATCACGCGTTTCCTGCCCGGTCAGGCCACCACGTATTCGCATATGAAACATAGTCGATATCCATTGATCGTCTCTGAGTTCTTTAGCACCACGAATATTATGGCAACGCCCGCAATTATCGACCCAGATTTTGGCCCCTCTCTGGAAATTACCGGGAGCAGGATAATCAGCGGCATACACCGATGTTGATAGCGCAAATGCCGTAATGATAAATAAAAAAGACTGTTTGATTATGAATGTTTTCATTTGTAATTTCTCCTTAGAAACCATAAGCCAGCTGAACAAGTACACGATTTTCATCTGCTGTACTGCCATTTTGGCCTCGATTATTTTCATAGGCGATCTTGGCAACCACATTGTTGGCAAAAAGATAATTAAGCCCTACCGCTACCTGTTTCTGGTCTTTTGCAGCACCGGGAGCATTAAAATTTGCATAGCGTATTACGCCTTCATATTTACTCGGCATGAAACGGTATGCTGCCTGGGTATACCAGGTAGACCATGTCGCACCACCGGATGCAGATGTCCCTGCGCTGGCAGCACCGACTTTTGATCGAATATACTCACCCCGCGTTTTCAGGTTTTTATACTGCCATGCAAAGTCGAAACCGATGACGTCATAGTCTCTGGGTGCCTCCCCTGCCAGGGCGGGTGCAGTACCGGCAGTCACTTCCGTGCTTGTCACGGTTGTCTTGCCACTGGCGGCGGAAATACCTAATTCCAGTTTAGGTACCGGTAATATTCCAAAGCGGCCTCCCCAGACCTTCTTGCCATCAAAATCCCTGGCAAACCCCTCAGCCTTGATGCCATCAAGCTCAAAACCTGAACCATCGTACTCAGTGGTCAGCTCAGGACCGTTGGAGACAAAAACGGCATAATTCGCCCTTGCAGAACCCAGCGGAAAACCACCTCTTAGCTGAATACCGGTGTCGGAAGTCGGAGCGGCGCCATCATGCCCGAAACCAGGTGCTGCAGAGGGCATCTTGTTAATCCATGATGGATGGAGATTCTGGCGGAATTGTCCAATCGGGCTAAGAAACTGGCCCGCCACCAAAGTCACATAATCATTCAGGAAGAGGTCAACCGTCATGTATTCCATGCCAACCGTGGTTGAACCATCCGGTTCTATCTCGAATTCCAGCTCTGACTCCAGCATCACCAGATCACGGTACTGAAAGTGAAAAATAGGTGAAAAACCGCCACTGTTAAAACTTCCATTGCTGTTTTTTGAATCGGTATAACCAACACTGGCGTACCCGGCCATATGAACTAATGTATTCGGGCTTTTCCATTCCGCTGCGCTATCAATCTTTTTTTCAAGCATGCGTACATCGGTTTTACTGGCCGACTGTTTTTTTTGTTCATCGAGTGCTTTTTGTACCTCCTCCATCTGCTGTTTAAGCTTATCAAGGGTGGATTTTAATGAATCGTAAGAAGGTGCTGCCTGGACCATAAATGGCACAGCCAACAATGTACCGGCAAGTGTCTTGCCAATTGTTTTTACGAGTGTTTGCATAACGGTTACTCCGTAGTGTTATTAATGATTAAGCAGTTATTAGCCACTCATGTGTAGTACATGTAAGGAGTTATCTACAAAGGAAAAAGAGCATGCACAGCAATATCCTTTTTCATCCAGTAGAAAAATAAGTGGCTATAGTCGAATACGTTGTGTTTTCAGGTAAAGTCGAGAAGTGGTATACGGTGGAGAATGGACGTTGGAGGGCAACCAGGCAAGTTGATGACTTACGGACGCATGGTCAGCATTGTATGGCTCGGCAATGGCGATATCCGGCTGACTGGATGATTCAAAGTGATATACAATCACTATCGGTGCTGTTAATGAATACGGGTCGCTGTGAGACAAAGTACCATCCGGCTGACCGGATTCATGATGCACCATGTGTCCATGTCCGGGTGTGTCTTCGTCAGTATGGCAGATATGAAGGGTACAACAGAGCTGAAAGGCAACAACAGTCCAGAGCATTAGCCAAATGGCTAATATACTACTCGCGGTGTGTCTGCTATATGTTCTCAATCAAGGCATTCCCTGTTTTATTATTAGGAGGTGCACACAAACATATTTATTAAATTAATCCTTTCATATCTATTTTTTTTTTGCAAGTGTATCCTTATATTCTAAATTAATGATTCTTATTAAAATTACTGATATTGTTGTCTGGAAATACCCCGGAATAAAATATATTATCAGGGAATTATCAATAAAATACAAACTGTTAAACACCTTTCTGCATTAGTCATTTGTGAATGTGGTAGCACTGTACCAGGGGAAAGCAAAAATGGAATTGATAGCAAACTTGATCCAGATCAAACCAATAAATAAGCGGCGATACTATGTAAAAAAAAGTTTATTGATATGGGCAAATTGCGATATTTTTAATTAAACGTATTAATCAAATATCGCCCGCAGAGCGGGTAGTATGAACCTGAATTCATCAGTGCCAGCCACAAAATGCAACGCACTCTACGGGCCGTCCAACCGATGAATCCAGGATGATGGTTTATCTGGTTTTAATAAACTATATTGAATACTGGAATGACATACCTATCTGGATCGACGGCCATGCTGTGTTACCCAACAAGTAAATTTTTCGGTAAAAGGTGTTTTCTGATCATCTGCGCATTTTTACCCCTGGTTATTAATGCCGATACCTCGATATCCATTACATCTGGTAGAGGTGCACCTTTTGTCAAACCGGATCAAAGCGGTTTTTATGATTTAATTGTCATAAACATGTTCAAACGCGCCGGGTTAAGAGCGAAGACAGTATTGCTTCCATCTGAAAGGTCACTAATCAATGCCAACACCGGAATAGATGATGGAAATATAGCAAGAATAAAAGGCCTCGAAAAAAAATACCCGAACCTGGTAATGGTACCTGGAAAAGTTATCGATTTTGATTTCGTTGTTTTCACTAAAAGTAAAAATTTTAAGGTTAAAGACTGGAGAAGCCTTAAGCCGTATAACATTGCATTTATCAATGGCTGGAAATATTTTGAAAAAAAAGCGCGGTATTATAAGTCACTGACACGGGTAAAGAGTTCTACCCAGTTATTCAACCTACTCAACAATAATCGTGCAGACATTGCCCTTTACGATCTTTGGAGTGGACTTTGGTGGCTCAGGCGCAATACAGCAGATATACATTTCCTGCTGCCCCCGATTGCCAGCGTTAAATTGTATCTTTATGTTAATAAAAAGTACAAGAAACTGGTACCCATGTTATCCAGAGCACTGGCAGAAATGAAAAAAGACGGGACCTATAAACTGATTTATGATAAAACGTTAAGCCGCTTATTAAAATAAACAACCCCGCCGCAAGCGAACGGGGTATTTTGTAGATGCGGCCCATGCCTGTTGAATTGCGTCCAGTATTGACCCGGTATTTGCATTGAATTTTATACCACGTCGGATTGCATAACCATAAGAATTCATTTGTAAACAGGTGCAGGACACCGGGCCAACTATTAAACACAAAAAAATATCAAAGTGGGTCAATTAAGCATGCAAATCAACACCACGACCACAAAAATTCTTTTTATCGCGGTCATGGACCGCTCCTGCAAATTTCGCTGCAAGCAGTG
>DRJK01000007.1 GCA_011052215.1 Gammaproteobacteria bacterium | reverse complement strand
TCCAGCAATTGCACAATCAGGTCAGGTGCGGCCATGATATGTTGTGTTTGTTCATGGGTCTCCAGTTTAAAATGATTATTCGGGTAGCCACTACGATAGCTGTCAACACAATTTCTGACTAGATTTGACAGGTCGATTTCCTCTTTTTCAGTTTGTTGCAGTGCCTGTTCCAGGCGGGTTGCTTCACTTAATCTGTTCAGAATATTATTAAGCCGCTCGAGCCCCTCCTTGGCCCTTTTCATATACGTATCATTGCCTGTTTCCGGTCTGACTTGTTCAAGGTTATCCAGCGACGATCGTACTATAGTGAGAGGTGTGCGCAGTTCATGTGAGAGCTTGCCCGCCATGGTTTCAAGATATCGGTTGTATTGATGGAGTCGTGAAAGCAGATCCGAGAATCCTCGTGAGAGGTCGCCGATTTCATCATTGGCATCTGATGCAACGAATACATTGGATATTTTTCCTTCACTTGAAATGGCCTGTTCAGTCTGGTTTCGAAGTTGGCTGATGCGGGTTGTCAGTCGCCCGGCGAAAAACAGAATAATCAATGTACCGCCGAGAAAAATCGGAATACTCAGGTTTAACAGCTCTTCCATCGCCTGATTTTGCAGTAGTAGTATACGGTTACTATTCTGCTCCATCATGACGGCACCGATAATTTTATTGCCAAGCCGTATCGGATATGTAGTTGTCAATATGGTCGCATTTTTCTGTGAGGTCTGTCTCCAACTGGTTGCAGGGGTACCGTTTAATGCAGAATCAATCTCCCTGCCTTTGAGTTTTGATACGGCTGACAGGCTGTCCTCAATATTGGATACCGGTTGTTGTAGTATCAATCTATAGAGAGCAGATAATATCATTGCCGGTACACTGCGATCGGAATTATTCTCCCGCCCGGATGCTGACAGGTTCCCGGCAAGGGCAAGCACCCTTTTGTTCTTGTCTACGATCCAGATTCTCGATGAGCCCCTGCTCAGTTTTTGCAATAAGTGGTCAAGCTTTGTAGATGGAACCATTATGGTTGCCAGTTCGGATAAATGTTCGGTTCCTGATGTCCCGATAATCGTTGCCGAGGTATCCGTAACATGGTCGATATCACCGATGGCAAATGACAGTTTCTTGCCTATCATTGATAGCGGGATACGGATTTCTATCGTGTAACCATCAGCCGTTTGTTGCCATGCTCCCTGTATACGATACTCATCCCTCAAAGGTGAAGGCTCATCAGGGTTGTTGGACATCAAGTGGGCGTTTAATCGCCCGGGTGCTGCGGTACTCAGATAGTATCTGTGTAACTTTCCGGAAGGGGCTTGCAGCGCAATTCGTAAATGGTCGGCTCGATCAAGATTTTGACTGCCAGTGTTCAGGTAGACGACATGGTCATCGGTTACCTTGAAAACAGCATACAGGTAATGTTTGTAGCTACCCGTGGCATGTGTAAAATGTATTGAGCCTGGTTTATAGGTGGGGGATTTTCTGATGATATTTTGTTCACCAAAATATTGAAACAGGTCCTGGTTGAGTGCCCAGTCTTCGGTATATCCATCCAGTTGTATCTGCGTTTTCAGGGGCCTGAGGTAAAGGTGTTGAGTAGAATTATTAATATCTACAATGCGAGTCTGTGATGTAATGAGTTCGGGCTGCTGTTGTAATACGGCCGATACAGCTTGCGCCCTGGTTGCCTGCGAGTCTTCCAGTGATGCCTTCAGGAATGATTCCATACCACGGACATACTTGTAGCCAATCCATGGAATCAGCAGGATAGTGATGGAAAACAGCAGTAATTTTGTTTTAAGACTGAAGCGTATCTTGTTCATCAGGATGGCTGTAATTTATTCATTCCAGCGATAACCTATACCATACACAGTATCGATTGAAGAGAACTGTTCATCTATAGATTCGAATTTTTTACGGATACGTTTTATATGGGATGTTATCGTATTGTCGTCAACAACGATGTTTGCATCCTGCATGAGCTGTTCCCGATTTTTTACGTGTCCTGGATGTTTGGCCAGGGCATGAACTATCCAGAATTCAGTGAGGGTAAAATTCAGTTGCCGACTTTTCCATGCGATGCTGAATTTATTTAAATCCACGCATAAATTACCGCGGATAATTTCATTATTATCCATGTCATTGTTTGCCTGATCGAGGGCATCCAGCCGCCTGAAAAGGGCAGAGATTCGGGCAGTCAGGTGTGGCAGGCTGGTATCCTTGCTCAGGTAGTCATCCGCACCCAGTCGAAGTCCGGCGACCGTGTCGAAATCGCTGTCGCGGGCAGTCAGGAATATGATGGGTAATGTAGTGGACAGGCCCCGTAACTCGCGACAGAGCTCGAACCCTGCGTCAATCTCGTCCTCAAGGCCAATATCCAGTAAAACCAGGTCGGGCAATTTTTTCCTGAATGCTGCCTGTGCCGTGGGTCTGTCCGGGTATGCGTTGACCTGATAGCCATGACGCCCGAGTGCATCTGCGTAATTTGCCCTGATTGAGGGTTCATCTTCAACGATGGCAATCGTTTTTTGCATATTTTTCAATCCGGTCTGAAAAGTAATATTTTTTGCATAATCAGGAAGATGCAGGAGATTAGCGGTTATTGGTAATAATCAATAATCTAGCATATTTCCCACCCGGATTTACAGGGTTAACGACCAATTGCCATATTTCGTCATTATTTATCACCACATTCCCATGCTCTTTCCCCAAGTCTGCCACTCCGGGTTGCTTAAATATTCAGCATGGACAGGGGCAGCATGTCCCTGTGAATTCATCAGATTGGAGGGTTTCCCATGTTGCTACTAAAAAAATTTGTTCTGACTACAGCCTGTTTGGCCTGTCTTTCAACAACTCCCGGTTTTGCAGACTGGGATGATGATGTTGATGATCAGCCGGTAAAGAACTACCAGGAGGAAAACTGGGGCGTGGGCACGGGTGCCCTTGCAGGTGCTTTAGTGGGTGGGCCCCCGGGTTTTATTATCGGTGCATTTGCAGGAAAGCTCATGGGCACACATGCCGGCATGGAGAAAAACCTTGAAGAAAAGGGCAAATACATAGAGCAACTGCGCGTTGAACTGAAAAGCCGTAACAGGATAATTGCATCACTGAAAAAGCAATACCACACAGACGATATGATGGTCGCCAGTCTTGATAATACATCAATGGATATGCCTGACAATCCAGAGCTGATTCTGCAGGATGGTTTTGTACTGACAGTGAATTTTAAAACAGATAGCGACCAGATTGAAGATCATCTTGCCGATCAATGCCGGTTGCTGGCGAAGGCGGTAAAGCAACTCCCTGGCAGTGTATTGAATCTGACCGGGTATGCGGATATCCGGGGAAAAGAGATTTATAACCTGTCACTGTCGGCAAGAAGAATTGCTGCCGTAAAAAAATTACTGGTACAGGAGGGCATCCCCGATAGAAACATTGTTACCAGTGTGAAGGGTGAGGCCGGGGCACTTCAACTGGGAGATGACCAGGACAGTTATGCATTTGATCGTCGGGTCATTATTACCTTCAGCAAGAAGGAGGGAATGTCATGAGAAGGATTCAACCCTTGTCTGAGGATTTTCTGTACTGGAGCCCGGGATATAAAAGTTGCTATCAAATTGAGGCTGGGCTGGAAGATGCATGGTTTATCGATAGTTCAGACACCGTGCAGAGCCGGAACCCGGTCACTGGAGATGTAGAGGTGAATAATGAAAATAAATCATGATGCGCGGTTTTCTGTGGGGCTGGTATTTGAAATGATGATGAGCATTATAACCGGTGTGCTCGTTTCCATGTTGCTGGCCGCGGTAGTGATGGTTCTGCCGGGTACAGCACGGGCCATGGCTAATGTATCTGAGCCGGATGCGGGGCTTGTAAAAAAAAATGAAGTTACCAGCGGCAGTGTTTTATTGAAAACAGGCAAGCCAGGCCTGTATCGGTTGGCACCCGGGTTAAAGACAGATGTCCGGATTGCGGGTTAGCCCAGAACACACTTGCCGCTTACATTTCGACTACATTCATTACAGGTTCACGGGACAACCGTGTTGATGAATAGAATCACTTCCTGATGGTTTGATTATCAGAAAAGGATATCAAGCCGTAGGAGCGATCCATGAAGCAGGGCTACTGTGTCACAAAAGTATTACTCAATCTATCGGGACAATCCGGGATTCGATACAATGTGAGCGGGATGAAGCGGGCAATCAGCAGATAACATGGTAATAAAACGGAAAAAAAAGCAGGTCAGGCGCCGTAAACGGGGAAAATCAAGGCGGGTACGCAACCGCAATAAAAGACGGATTATCCTTTATTCCATTCTTTTTCTGATGACAATGCTGGCTTTATATATCGTATATCTGGATGATGTAATCAAGGATCGATTTGAGGGTAATCGTTGGGAATTGCCGGCAAGGGTGTATGCAAGACCGCTGGAGCTGTTTGTCGGTGCGCATGTCAGCAAAACTGCTTTTATGGATGAACTGCGCGGGTTGAAATATCGCAAGGTAAGCCACCCAAAACAAGCCGGTACCTATCAGGTTGGTAAAAACGGAATAGTTTTCAATACACGGGCTTTTCAGTTCTGGGATGGGCGCGAATCTGTAAAAAGGTTGCGCATACGGTTCAGGAATGGCTCTGTCAGTAGCCTCGGAAATGTCAAGGGTGGATCAGCCGTCGATCTGGTTCGTCTTGATCCCATTCGTATTGCCAGTATTTATCCAAAACATAATGAAGACCGGATTCTGGTTCGCCTTGCAGATGTACCCGATATTCTGATTAAGGGCTTGATCGAAGTAGAGGACAGAAAGTTCATGCAACACAGTGGCCTGGATTATCTTGCCATTCTGCGTGCACTGGTGAGTAATATCCGGGCAGGTAAAACCGTGCAGGGCGGTAGCACATTAACCCAGCAACTGGTGAAGAATTATTTTCTTACAAACAAGCGCTCATTGACCAGAAAACTGCATGAAGCACTCATGGCCAAGCTTGTTGAGTGGCATTATAGCAAAAATGATATTCTGGAATCATATATAAATGAAGTTTATCTGGGGCAGGACGGCAGGCGCTCTGTTAATGGTTTTGGTTTGGCCAGTCAATTCTATTTTGGCCGAAAATTAAAATACCTGGGGGTTCACCAGGTTGCATTGTTAATCGGCCTGGTAAAAGGGCCATCCTATTATGATCCACGCCGTCACCCTGGACGGGCATTGGCAAGAAGAAACCTTGTTCTGGACATCATGTTAAAAAGGGGCCTGATAACAAAATCAAAAAATATCCTTTCCAAACGGTTAGCACTCGGGGTGGCCAGAATACAAAAAAATACGATCTCCGAATATTATGCCTTTCTTGATCTGGTAAAAAGGCAGTTGCGGCGGGATTACAAGGCCGAGGATCTGTCATCGGCCGGTTTGAGGATACTTACAACACTTGATCCGGTAATCCAACGCCAGGCCGAACAGTCCTTGTCAGGTAAACTGGCGGACCTTGAAAGAGACCATGGTTTATCTGACCGGAAGTTACAGGGTGCCGTTATTGTTTCGGACACAGGCAGTGCGGAAATAGTTGCAGTAGTCGGTGACAGACGGTCACGGTACTCAGGTTTTAACCGTGCACTTGATGCGGTACGCCCGGTTGGCTCGCTTATCAAACCCGCTGTATATCTGGCCGCCCTGAAAACGCCGGGTTATACACTGGCAACCCTGATTGATGATGATCCGTTGGAGGTAGAACAGAAAAACGGCGTCTGGGCACCGCAAAACTATAACCATATTTTTCATGGCGAGGTGCCATTATTCATGGCACTGGTTAATTCCTACAATGTTGCAACAGTTCGTCTGGGGATGCACATAGGGCTGTCATCAGTGGTCAGGGTGTTATCCGATCTGGGTATCAGACGCCCCATTATCAAGTATCCCTCAACGCTGCTGGGCACGTTATCCATGTCGCCACTGGAGGTGGCACAAATGTACCAGACCCTCGCGGGTTCAGGATTTTACTCACCGCTAAGAAGCATACGTGCCGTACTCGATACACATGGCAAGCCACTTAACCGCTATCCTTTATCGGTGTCCCGGGTCGTGTCACCCCAGAATAGCCTGCTTATTAATTACACATTGCACCTGGTGACCCGGATCGGCACCGCAAAACAGTTGCGGAACATGCTCCCTGCGGGAATGAAGGTGGCCGGCAAGACGGGCACAACGGATGATCGCCGTGATAGCTGGTTTGCAGGTTACACAGGAGACTATCTGGCTGTTGTCTGGATGGGTTATGATGACAACAAACCCACAAAGTTTTCCGGCAGCACGGGCGCCATGCAAATTTGGGCAAAATTGATGAATATAATAAAAGCCAGGTCATTGTCCTTGAGCCCGGTAGAGAATATTGAAATGGCCTGGATTGATATCAAGAGCGGGAATAAAACAGAAAAAAACTGCAAAAGTGCTGTAGAATTACCTTTCAAATCGGGTACGACACCGGATCAAACACAGCAATGTGCCACAGGGGTCTCAAATTGGCTGGACAGAATATTTGGACAATGAAAGGTTTTTCAAGGCATATCAGTATACTGATATGCCTCATTTTGCTGGCAAGCTGTAGTAGTAATACTAAACAGGTTGCATCCGTGGTTTCAGTAATAGAGAAAAGCACAGCAATTCCAGTGGAAAAAAACAGGCCTGGTTCATCTTCTGCTGCAATAGACGGGTTATTGAAAAATGCCCGGGTACTCAAAGGTAAAGGCCAGGCCGCCAGAGCCGCAGCAGTGCTTGAGAGGGGGATACGGATACAGCCTGATAATCCACGGCTCTGGCATCAGCTAGCCAGGGTTCGGATTGACCAGAAGAAGTACAGGCAGGCAGAGTCTCTTGCCCTTCGTTCCAATCAATACAGCGGGCATAATTTATACTTAAAGTCATTAAACTGGGGGATAATCTCGGATGCAAGGCTTATGCAGGGCAACAGGAAAGGCGCGGCATCGGCGCGAGCCATGTC
>DRJK01000006.1 GCA_011052215.1 Gammaproteobacteria bacterium | reverse complement strand
ATATGCCATCCATGGCGGCTCGGCTGCCGCATCCGTGCGGCAGACGGTCTTGATCAGGCTTACCGATTCCATGTCCTCACATTTATATGTGTTTCATAAAGTTAACGGGACAATAGTGAAGTTAAATATAATAATACAGGATGGGTGGCGGTTTACCGGCAGGAAACAGCTACCCTTCAGGGATGGTTATCACATCACCGATGTTCAGCCTGTCATTTTTCAGGGCATTTCTGCTTTTCAATGCCTTTAAGCTGATTTTGTATTGATCTGCAATGGCAGACAGGGTCTCGCCACTGGTGATGACATGACGTCGCTGCGCCAACAAGGTGCCCGGCACCTCGTTATGTTTAAAATAGACACGCACGCCTTTCAGGATAGAACGGGCCATTCGGACCTGGTGCCTGGAACTTAACAGGTTTTTCTCCTCATTCGGGTTGGAAATAAATGCAGTCTCCACCAGTATTGACGGGATGTCCGGTGCCTTCAGTACGGCAAAACTGGCCTGCCCCACTCTTCTCTTGTGTACGCGTCCGATTGTCTTGAGTTCTGCAAGCACATCATCACCCAACTCCAGACTGGCCTCAACCTTGCCACTCATGGATAAATCCAGCAATACCGATGCCAGTAGATCATCCTTGTCATCCAGGCTTACGCCACCAATAAAATCTGAAGAATTTTCACTTTCTGCCAGCCAGCGGGCGGCCTCTGACGTCGCGCCATTCTGTGACAGGGCATAAACCGATGCACCACGCGCTCGCTTGTCCTGAAAGGCATCGGCATGAATTGAAATAAACATGTCGGCCCTGTTCTTGCGGGCAATTTCAACACGTTTGCGCAAGCCGATATAATAATCACCTGAGCGTATCATAACGGGACGCATACCACGTTCACGGGTAATCAGGGCTTGCAGTTTCCTGGCAATGGCCATAACAACATACTTTTCCTTTGTACCCCGGTAACCCGATGCCCCCGGGTCCTCGCCTCCGTGACCGGCATCGATCGCGATAATCAATTCACGTCGTTTACTCTTTTTGATTGCATTGACTGTTTTTATCACTGTTTTCCTTGTTGCCACTTTATTCTGTAAATCCAGAACAAGACGATGCCCGTAATTCCGGTGAGGCTTCAATAGAAAACTTTTAGGTTTAACGTCTTTCGCCAGGTCAAGGACGATTCGAAGTCCGGTTTGTTTGTGCCGGCCCGTACGAATACCCTTGACGACACCCTTTGAGAAACCGGAACCCGATAAAGGCTTGTCGAGCCGGGCCTCGTTGATATCAATAACAATCCGGCTGGGATTTTTCAGGGTAAACAGTGAATACTGTACCGGTGCGCTTATATCAAATACCACACGTGTGCTGTCTGGTGCTGCCCATAAACGCGCACTATGAACAGCGGTGGTATCGCCCCATGCCGGACTGGCCAGCAATACTGCAATCAATTGAACCAGAAATTTGCCTGATGTCTTCATGGGTCACCATGTCGGCTATAATTTTTATAGATATGCCATGATTCTAGAAGCGGAAAATATAAAAGTCAATATAATCCGTAAGATATGGTTATTAACTAGTCTAGATTATTAAAAAGCTAACATAATCTATTGATGATAGCCTTAAATTCAGGCCTGCCTGTGCCAATGGAAACCTCCCGCCCCTCACCCAGATATTTGATTAATATATCAATATCGGGTTCCGGCAGTATGCCCTGGCCCTTTTCAGGCCACTCCACCAGACAAATGGCATTACCCCCTTGTATGTCCCGTATGCCGATAAATTCAAGCTCTTCGGGGTCTGACAGCCGATAGAGGTCCAGATGATATACGGTCTTGCCAGCTATTTCGTAAGGTTCTATTAAAGTATAGGTCGGACTCTTGACGGGGCCTGCAAATCCCATTGCCCTGATAAACCCCCGGGCCAGGGTTGACTTCCCGGCACCCAGATCACCGCGAAGATAAATAACCCCTTGCCCTGGAAAACAGTCAGCCAGACTGGCCCCCTGTGCCAGCATGGCCGCTTCGTCCTGGATAATCCTCAGGCAGCTCATGACAATTTCACGGCCTTTCCGGGTTGGCCAGTTGTCTGATATATGGGAACAAATCCGTTGCGAGCAGCCCCCGCTCGCCCTTTTGCGCCGCCCTGTCGGCCGCGTTGGCATGCAGATAAACCCCACAACAAGCCGCCTCAGACAAGGATAGCCCCTGCGCTGCCAGACCGGCAATCACACCGGTAAGTACATCGCCCATTCCCGCTGTCGCCATACCCGGATTACCATCCCGACAACAGTAAATCTGTTCATCATGCTGCGAATAAACCAGGCTACCACTGCCCTTCAATACGGCCACACAGTCGTACTTCCCGGCAATGGCCTGCACTGCAGTAAAACGGTCACTTTGTATGTCCCGGCTGCTGCAATCCAGCAGCCGCGCCGCCTCACCGGGATGAGGTGTCAGAATCCAGTTACCCCGTTTTACGGGGTCAGCAGCAAGCAGGTTCAGGGCATCGGCATCTACAACCAGCGGCATGTCTGTCTGTAGAATCCTCGACAGGATAGCCGATGACCATGAACCTGACCCCAGCCCCGGACCAATGGCGATGATGGTCGCCTTGCCGATCAGTGAATCAAGTTCACCGGCCGTTTCCACCCCGTGACACATCAGTTCCGGTCGACCCGCCGACAGGTTTGCAGCATGTTCCCTGCGTGTTGCAATACTGACCAGCCCGGCACCTGCCCTGGCCGCAGACTCACCCGCCATTCGCGCCGCTCCGGGCATGCCAAGGTCACCACCGGCAACCAGCACATGACCGCACTGACCCTTATGACAACTCGCCGGCCGGGCAGCCAGCAACCTGGATAATAATGCAGAATCGAGGATGTGTTTGTCTGATTTCACCATGGTATAAATTTCTTCCGGCACACCCAGATCATCAAAAATAATCCGCCCGCAATAATCCCTGCCGGAAGCCGTCCACATTCCCTGCTTCAGGCCAATATAAGATACCGTTACATCGGCCCTGACAGCGATACCCATCACACTGCCGGTATCGGCATTTAATCCCGAAGGAATATCAATGGAAAGAACCGGCTGGCGGGACTGGTTCAACTGTTCGATCAATCCCGCCCAGCCACCCGATACCTCACGCTGCAACCCCGTTCCCAGCAAGGCATCAACAATAATATCGGTATTATTGATCATGGCTGCGAGGTTATCGGATCCGGCACACTCACCACCGCAAGCCTGCCATTCCTGGCAGGCCCTGGCCGCATCACCGACCAGCCTGTCCCGGCTTCCTGCCAGCACAAGGCAGACTTCGAAACCATCGGCCCTTGCCTGACATGCAAGCAGATGACCATCTCCGCCATTGTTGCCTGATCCACACACAACCAGTAAACGTCTTTGCCCGGGCCAGCTCTCTTTTATGGCATTCAACGCAGCCGTGGCGGCCCGTGACATCAGGGTAAAACCGGGTATGTTGTATCCCTCAATGGCCAGGCGATCCATTTCGCGAACCTGTTCCGCGCTATAAAGGGTTGATGGTAGAATGGCCTGCATACCCGATAGTATATGCCATTATTGAAAGCCCATGCCTGAATCCCGCACCGATATCAATTTCGCAAAACTGGCCCTGCAAATAAAGGCACGGGGAACGGGATTGGGCTTCCAGCAAGTGGCTATTGCCGACCTTGACCTCGCCACCCATGAATCTCACCTGAATAACTGGTTATCATGCGGATTCCACGGCGAGATGGCTTATATGTCGCGGCATGGCAGCAAACGCAGTCACCCGGAAGAACTGATTGAGGGGACAAAACGCATCATCACCGTGCGCATGGATTACTGGCCGGACAAGGCGGCGGATGCCAGGGCAATACTGAATAATCCGATCAATGCGTATATCTCCAGATATGCACTGGGTCGCGATTACCACAAGGTCATAAGACCCCGACTGCAGAAACTGGCGGAATTCATCAGGCAGCGCATTGGCCATTTCGGCTACCGTGTTTTTGTTGACAGTGCCCCGGTACTGGAAAAGGCATTGGCTGAAAAATCCGGTCTGGGCTGGATCGGCAAGCACACCAACCTCATTAATGAGAAAGCCGGCTCATGGTTTTTCCTCGGTGAGCTCTTCACCAGTCTTCCCCTGCCAGTAGATGAACCGGCAATCAATCATTGCGGAACCTGCCGAAGCTGCATGGATGTATGTCCAACCCGGGCCATCATTGCCCCCTATAAACTGGACGCGAGACGTTGTATTTCATACCTGACGATTGAGCTGCGTGGCTCCATCCCGGTTGAGTTCCGAAGGCCGATAGGCAACCGCATCTATGGCTGCGATGATTGCCAGATGGTCTGCCCGTGGAACCGGTTTTCAGGTGACAGCGATGAACCTGACTTTAGCCCTCGACATCAACTCGACACCGCCGGGCTTATACAATTATTCAACTGGGATGAAGAAACTTTTCTGAAACGTACCGAGGGCTCTGCTATCAGACGTATCGGTTATGAATGCTGGATACGTAACATTGCTGTTGCACTGGGTAACAGCAAAACCTCTCCGGAGGTCATCCGGTCATTGCAGCAAAAAACAACACATGCGTCTGGACTGGTACGCGAACATACCGATTGGGCCATCGCACAACATACAGGCTAACCGGTATGCACAAGGCAACTGCCTGCCAGTCATCACTGTTGCCCCGTTAACACTTGAAACGAGTAACAATGTGAGGACATGGAACCGGTATAGCCAGATAAAGACCGTCTGCCGCAGGGATGCGGCTGCCGGGCGGCCAGGGATGGCATCACTTGCGTGTCTTGATTTGGCTATACCGGTTTCATGTCCGCAATGCCCTGTTTAGCTCAATACAGTCCTATTAATTTGGCTCCTCAGAAAAATCTATGGGTAAATTCAGGGCCATATCGGTATAATCTATTGATATTGAATGGGATTATAATTGATACGATATGATATT
>DRJK01000005.1 GCA_011052215.1 Gammaproteobacteria bacterium | reverse complement strand
TGAATCTGGTCGGGGTAGAGAGATTCGAACTCCCGACATCCTGCTCCCAAAGCAGGCGCGCTACCAGACTGCGCTATACCCCGAATTGCCATCACCGGCAAGGACGCGATAATACGTCCTGACTGTGTTCAGGTCAATTCTTCAATGACAAATATTGCTTGAAATCAGCCAATTATTACAACACCGGCTTACCCGGCAGGCTTGAACCGGAAAAATTCTCCACCCGTTCAATAATATCCTTCCTAGATAACCACCGGCATGCGAAAATACGCCCTGATATCAGGAATTTTACAGGATCATGTCAGCAAAATTAATCGATGGTAAGAAAATAGCGGCGGAAATACGTGGCCTTGTTGCCGTCCGGGTAAAGGAATTGCTCGACACTCACGGATGCCAGCCAGGCCTGGCGGTCATTATAATAGGTGAAGATCCGGCATCACAGGTCTATGTTCGCAACAAACGTAGTGCATGCGAAGAAACAGGTATTCGTTCCGTTGCCTATGATCTGCCCGCAACAACCACACAAGATGAACTACTGGCCCTGATTGAAAACCTGAACAATAACGATGATATTGACGGTATTCTTGTGCAAACGCCGGTACCGGATGCAATCGATATCGAAACCATTATAGAAAGTATCCGTGCCGACAAGGATGTAGATGGTTTCCACCCCTATAATATCGGGCGATTGGCCGTACGCGTGCCTGCCCTTCGATCCTGCACCCCGTACGGTGTCATGAAATTACTTGAAAGCACCGGTGAGAAATTTTATGGCCGCGAGGCCCTGGTGGTTGGTGCATCAAATCATGTGGGGAGGCCGATGGCCCTTGAACTCCTGCTGGCCGGTTGCACCATCTCTGTTTGCCACCGATTCACCCGAAACCTGGAGGAATGGGTCAAACGATCCGATATTGTTGTCGTGGCAGCGGGAAAACAGGGGCTGGTTAAAGGCGAATGGATAAAACCCGGTGCAACCGTAATTGATATAGGCATTCACAGGACGGAATCAGGAAAACTGGTCGGCGATGTTGATTTCTCAACGGCACAGCAAAGGGCTGCCTGGATCACACCGGTTCCTGGCGGGGTTGGTCCCATGACCGTGGCCATGCTGTTGCAAAATACCGTTGATGCCGCCCTCATCCGCAGAGGGTTCAAGGACTCAGGTAAGCGTACAGTGGATTTATCCCGAGCCTGACGGACTCCTGACCAAAATTAATCATTACTGTGGCCTGATATATTTGCCGATACTTGACTGTATCTCTCCAAAACAGGCTTTATAAACAGCAGAAGAAAATAATTGGCGCGACTCCGGGTCTGTTGCATGCAGATCATCTTCGAACAAGCGTATTTGATGCCTCTTGCCGTTAAAATCCCCCTCACAGTATTCGTAGATAATATCTTTTGAAACATCGTACTGTCTATAAGCGTGCAGCCCTCCATAATAATTATGAATATTAATCAGGGTTTGCACCGGGGCATTATGATACCCGGGTAAATAGGAGGCACTGTAGTCTCTCGCCATGCGGCCTTTTTTGTCATAAACGAACACCTCGATACTATGTATCGTATCCGGGTTGCTGTTTTCCCATTGTATCCGGCTAAGCAACCTTCCATTCTTTTTATCAACGTAAGTTACTTCCCGATAATAATCCGGACTGTGGGCATAGCCACCCATCTTTTCTGTTTTGGTTATTTGTTTTCCTGCAACCTGCTTTTTATGCAACTGGTATACAAGATCTGCAAAATGATTCCATGATTTAACGTGTATATTATCGGCATGCATTCCGTCACTTGCATCTGCCAACACTGGAGAAACACCTTGCAATAAAATAATGGTAAACAAAAATATTTTTTTGCGCATGATTAGCTCTTCCTGTATCTGTCGTTTTTATTATAGCCTGATGACCCTGTTACTGCCCCTTGTATGACCCTTGAAACAGGGTAAAGGTTCAAACAGCATTCCGTGCAGACCTGTCACGACAATACGTTATTTTCACCAGGGTTGTCTGGATGCCGCCATCAGACAGCGTCTGAATTGCCCAAGGTATCCTGCATCAAGAAGATAGCCGGATAAATTTCCAGCTGTTTTTTTATGTTTTGAAGGGGTATAAAGTGACCGTTCCAGCGAATTAACCAAAACTGACAAGTTATCATCACCATTGAAATTTTTTTCCCAATACCCGTACCATTGACTTAAAGGCATATTCTTTGGCCACCCAAAAGAGGTTGCCATCAAACTCATTGCCTCCCTGATTTCCACAGGTGTTATTGCCCGTTTTAGCTGGAGACGCGCATTATGCAAATAGTGTAACCGCCTTGCAGATTCTTTCACCCATGGTGCCAGTCTCCAGACAACCCACAGCACCAGTGCGGCGAGTCCCGCCAGTATCAGCCATTTCAAATAACGGTGTAATGAGAAAACCATCCCCGTGACAAACGTACTGGTATGCATTCGTTGTTCTGACGTATCAAAATACTGTACACGCAGCTCCGGTAATGAAAATGAACCACTTTTATTCAGTACAAACGGAATACTGTAATGTACGTGTTGCAGTAATTGATTTTCTGTTTTCAGGGTCTTGCGGGTAACCTCGGCGGGTAAAAACCTGATACGCTTTGTACTCCTTATTTGCTGGCGTATTTCAGGCACCACATCCGATGTCATGTTTTTTCCTGTCAGGGTGATATTCCAGTAATAGATACTGCCAACATCATAAGGGCGGTACCAGGCTGATTTAACCGGTAAATCAGATATAATACGGATTTCCCCCATGGGGATGTAAGGTGGCAGATAAGGCGGCAGTGCCTTCACACTAATAACCTGTTTCGCAAATTGAAAGCGGAATTTTTCCTTGCCTCCTTCAGAATAACTCAATGCCGGGATGTTCAGCTCCATTTTATCCGCTCTGGATGAATAATAAAGTACCGTCATTTTATATTGATATTTCCACTTATCTGTATCGGCCAGTCTGGATTTACGAACAGGGAGACTGATAAACTCCTGCCCTGAATGTGATCCGGCAATCGCACTCATTGTTATGTAGGAATCATTACTTTTG
>DRJK01000004.1 GCA_011052215.1 Gammaproteobacteria bacterium | reverse complement strand
GAAGCTTCCATTTGCGGCTATCTCTTTGCTCCCCTTAACGGCAGTGCCTCTTTGTGTCTCACCGCCTCAGGCGGTGGTTTACCTGATTTTAATTAGTATTAAATTCCCATGCAATGAAATTTACATTTCAACGGTCGGGACGAGCCCCGACTATTAAGAACAAGCCACTCCTTCGGGAGTGAAATAAATGCAGTGAAGTATGGCTCATGAAAAACAATCACCTACAACTCCATTACCGCATCTATCTCAACCTCCGCACCCTTCGGCAATGATGCCACGCCTATCGCCGCGCGCGCCGGGTAGGGTTGCTGGAAATACTCGCTCATAATTTCGTTCACTGTTGCAAAGTTGGCGAGGTCCGTAAGAAAAACATTCAGCTTCACCATGTCAGACAGGCTTCCACCTGCCGCTTCTGCAACTGCCGTGAGATTATCAAAAACACGTTTGATCTGTTTTGCAATATCACCTTCGATCAACTCCATGGTTTCCGGCACCAGCGGGATTTGACCCGACATATAAACCGTGCCGTTTACCTTGATCGCCTGAGAATAGGTGCCGATGGCCTGTGGGGCCTTGTCTGTCTTTATTATTTGACGTGTCATTTTTTCTCCTGAAATTTCACTGAATATTCTGTGTTGATTGATAATGACGATGCCGATTCATCTACAAAAAAATATTCAGCTTTTCTTGCGACTGATGCGTATTACATTCTTTATACTTTTTGCCCGGCGCATGATTTCTGCCAGGTGTTTCCTGTTTTTTACCGTCAGGATAAAATTGATGCTGTTGGTCATGCCATCACGCTCCTCGATATCGACGTTCACTATATCGGAACCCATATCTGAAATAATGGCCGCCAGGGTTGCCAGTACACCACGCTGGTTGGCCACATCAACACGCATTTCTGCTACAAAATCACCCTCTACATCAGCCGACCATTCAACATCAATCCATTTCTCTGCCAACTTGCGATAATCCGCAACGTTGTTACAGGTCTGGGTGTGAACCACAATGCCACGACCGGTGCTGACGAAACCGACAATGGGGTCACCGGGTATGGGATGGCAGCACTTGGCAAAACTCACCACCATGCCTTCGGTACCCTTGATAACAAGCGGGTGGGATTTACCATCAGTGGACAGATCACCTTCCTCACCCTCCAGCGCCAGCAACTGCCCTGCGACCAGCATGGAAAGGCGTCCGCCCAGGCCGATGTCTTCAAACAGGTTTTGATGTTCCTTCAACTTGCTGACCTTGAGAAAGCCTTCCATTTGCTCGTCAGACACTGCCTCCAGTGATGAACCCCGCCCTCTTAAGGCCTTGTCCAGCATGCGTTTGCCCAGTTCAACTGCCTCTTCTTTTCTGAGGTGCTTCAGGTAATGGCGTATATTGGTCCTGGCCTTGGCCGTGACCACAAAGCTTAACCATGACGGGTTCGGGTGTGCGCCACTGGCGGTAATGATCTCGACGGTCTGGCCGTTATAGAGTTGGGTTCGCAACGGAACCAGACGACGGTCAACGCGGGCTGCGACACAGGTATTCCCGACGTCGGAATGAACCGAATAGGCAAAGTCGACAACCGAGGAACTGCGTGGCATTTCCAGGATTTCACCCCTGGGCGTAAATACATATACCTCGTCCGGAAACAGGTCTATCTTTACGTTTTCGATAAATTCGAGTGAGTCGCCGGCATTTTTCTGTAACTCCAGCAGGTTGCGCAACCATTCCCTCGCGCGCATGCTGGCCGGTGAATTCGGGCTGCCCGTTTTATATAGCCAGTGTGCCGCAACCCCTGATTCTGCCACTCCATCCATGTCAGGGGTGCGTATCTGTACCTCGATCGGAACACCATAAGGGCCAAACAAAATGGTATGCAATGACTGATAGCCATTGGACTTGGGAATGGCGATGTAGTCCTTGAATTTACCGGGTACCGGTTTGTACAGATTGTGCATCACACCCAGCGTCCGGTAACACTGATCGGCCGACTCAACAACGATACGGAATGCATACATGTCGAACACTTCACGAAATGAAAGTCTTTTATTGACCATCTTTGTGTAGATGCTGTACAGATGTTTTTCGCGGCCTACGACCTTGCCTTTCAGTTCTTCCTGCCTCATGCGCCGTTTGATTGAGGTTTCGATGTTATTGACGATTTCCTTTCGGTTCCCCCTGGCCTTTGCCACAGAATTTTTCAACACCCGGTAACGGTTCGGATACAAGGCTGCAAGCCCGAGGTCCTCGAGCTCCAGCCTGATCTTGTTCATGCCAAGTCTTGCCGCAATCGGGGCGTATATTTCCAGTGTCTCACGTGCAATACGGCGGCGCTTGTCGGGCCTCATAACCTTGAGTGTTCGCATATTGTGCAGGCGATCGGCCAGCTTGATCATGATGACGCGGATATCCTTGAACATGGCCAGCATCATCTTGCGAAAATTTTCGGCCTGGGCCTCTGCCTTGGAGCTGAAATCCATCATGGTGATCTTGCTGACACCATCAACCAGCTCGGCCACTTCCTTGCCAAATTCGATTTCAATGTGCTCTTTGGCTGTGGTGGTATCCTCGATGACATCATGCAGGATGGCGGCAATGATGCCCTGGTAATCCATGTGCATATCAGCGAGGATTTTGGCGACTGCCAAAGGGTGGGTTATATAGGGTTCGCCCGACACGCGATGCTGGCCATCATGTGCCTCGGCACCAAACAGGTACGCCCGATAGACATCGCGCACCTGATCAGAATCAAGATAGTTCTCGAGCAGATCACTCAGGTGACTGATCCGGAATATCTTGTCCTGAACTGGTTTGGTTTTTGCCCTCAAGCCGGTGCCCTGCATCTACCCATACAAGATGCATGCTAGCATGGCTGATTTAAAAGAATAATATTATTCTTCGGGGGTTTTAGGTACTTCCGGCTTTTTGTCTTCATCAGGTGTGGCCGTGGGCAGTGCCTGTGACAACTCGGCCACCACTTCCTGCATCCTTGCCTCGGTAATCTCGAATGCGTCTTCGACTGACGGCTCTTTCTTTACATCCTCATCCAGAATGGATGCATCAATAAATCCTTCTGCTATCTCACGCAATGCCATGACTGTGGGCTTGTCATTTTCCCAGTCCAGATGGGCCTCTGCGCCATTGCTCAGCTGACGCGCACGTTTTGCTGAAACCAGAACCAGTTGAAAGCGTGTATCTACCTTGTCAAGACAATCTTCTACCGTGACTCGTGCCATGGGTTACTCCGGATATTCAAATCAATAAAATGAAACGATTGTTAGTGGCTTCGATCAAGGCGCACCCGGGCCGCTTGCCGGGCGTACGTTGAAATCAGTCGGCTATTCTATATGGAACCGGGCGGTTATGCCAATTATTCGCCTCAAATGATTGAAAAATCTGGCTCAAAATGGCCTTCCCGCAGTGGCTTCACGCCGGGTCCAGCAGGCTCCCCAGCAAGGCTGCGTATTTTTGTTTCTGTGCGGCCAGCCCCAGGCGTTGCGCTGTAAATATGGCCAGCAGATCGGCCAGTGCGGTTTTGAAATCATCGTTTATGACCAGATATTCATACTCATCATAATGCGAGGCCTCGATTCTGGCATCGCGCATCCTTCGACTGATGATATCGTCGCTGTCCTGCCCGCGACCCCTCAGACGCTCTTCCAGTGCCGCTACTGAGGGAGGAAGTATAAAAATACCAATTGATTCAGATAGTTGCTCCCTTACCCGTTGCGCCCCCTGCCAGTCAATTTCGAGAATGACATCCAGACCCCGTTGCAACTGCTCTTCCACGGCCTGCCTTGAGGTTCCATAAAAATGATCAAATACCCGGGCATGTTCCAGAAAGACCCCGGAATCCACCATTTTCTCAAATACATCCTTGCTGACAAAGTGATAGTGAACCCCGTTTTTCTCACCCGGACGTGGCTGGCGAGTGGTGTGCGATACGGAAACAGCGATGCCCTCTGAAGACTCCAGCAAGGCCTTTACAAGGCTGGTCTTGCCGGCACCGGACGGTGCGGAAACAATGTATAGCCTGCCTTTTATGGATCCTGCGTTCATTGGTTTTTATTGCCTTTATTCAATATTCTGGATTTGTTCGCGCATCTGTTCAATGAGCACCTTGAGCTCGACCGAGGCACCGGTTGAGTCAATGGAGATGGATTTGGAGCCCAGTGTATTGGCTTCACGATTGAGTTCCTGCATCAGGAAATCCAGCCTCCGGCCGACGGGTTCTTCCCTTTCCAGCACATCCCGCACCTCGCCGATATGGGTCTGCAACCGATCCATTTCCTCGTCGACATCCATTTTCTGCAACTGGATCACCAGCTCCTGCTCAAGGCGTGCCGGGTCAATCTCGAAATCCATACCGGCTATCCGGTCTTCCAGTCGCTGTCTCAGGCCTTCCCGTATTCCGGGCAACTGGTCACGTAATGTAGCGACAATCCCGGCGATGGAGTCGCACCGGCTGATAATAATCTCTTTCAGGCTGATGCCCTCCCGGGTACGGTTGTCGACCAGTTCCTGCAGTGCCTGATCGAGCAAATCCAGCGCCAGTTCCCTTATCGGTGTCAAATCAGCCTCACTCTCTTCAACCACGCCTGGCCAACGAAGCAGGTCCATCGGCTGTAAATCATTGGAATCATTTAATAATTCCCGGGTTTCGGAATATAGCTGGGTGAATCGGTCGGCCTGGTCACGATTTAATTGCATCTCGCATAATGCACCAGGATGACGCACAAACCGCAGGTTGCATTCCACCTTGCCGCGGCTGAGACATTGGCCAACTGCCTCCCTGACCCTGCCCTCAAGGGCGCGCATCTCTTCGGGTAATCTTGTACTCAGTTCAAGGTAGCGGTGATTCAATGAGCGTATCTCCCATACCAGGCTGCCCCATTCCTGCCGGCTGTCCTTGCGTGCAAAACCCGTCATACTCCTGATCATATTAAGTTACCCTTGTCATGGCCGATAATAAACTCAAGTACATTGATTTTTATAGAAAACCTGTTTACGCCCTGCGGTATCCATGGAAGGACAACATACGGTGAGTCACATCAAATGGCAAGTCAAGTAAAGCATCTCAAGCCCGGTACGGTCATTGAGAACTTCCGTATCACGCAATCCCTTGGTGGAGGCGGATTCAGTATCGTTTACCTCGCCGAGGAGCTGGAAAGCGGAAATGAATACGTCATCAAGGAATACATGCCTGCAAGGCTCGCCAGGCGTGAGTATGACCGAACGATCATACCTAAATCAAATGACTGCGTCCTGGCCTTCCAGAAGGGCCGGATGATGTTTTTCCAGGAGGCCAGCACACTGGCCACCCTGCAACATGACAATATTGTTAACGTTCGCAGCTTCTTCAGGGCCAATAATACCGTGTATATGGCGCTGTATTATGAAGCGGGGGTAAACCTGCAGGAGATCATCAGCAAACAAAAGGGAGGCCTGGCAGAGCAATTTCTGCTAACCATCCTGCCGCCGATGATCGAGGGTTTGAAGGCGATACATGATCGCGGCTACCTGCACCTGGATATCAAACCCGGGAATATTCACATCAGAAACGGTGATCGCCCGCTGCTACTGGATTTTGGCGCCGTCCATCAGCGCCAGCTTAGCCGCCAGGACCAGATTGGTCACGTCACGTCACGTGGTTATTCTCCACCCGAACAATACAGAAAAAACGGCTACATGGGCCCCTGGACGGATATTTACGCGCTGGGCGCTACCGTCTATACATGCATGGCAGGAAGCCCGCCGCCACCTGCCAATGAGCGCCACGATGATGATACAATCAGGCACGCTGTCACTGCCTTTCGCAGACATTACTCCAGAACCTTGCTCGAGGCTGTAGACTGGGCCCTGGAAATTGACCAGGAATTGCGCCCCCAAAACCTGGAAGCGTTCCGGCAGGCACTGCCGAAGCTGGAGAATCTTGATAAATGCACTGGCACGGGTTTCTGGGGTCGATTCAACATAAAGTCTGCACGAACGCGCTAGTGTAGTGTCCTAATTTGACTGTATATTATTAAGGACAGATCGCGCACGATTCACTTTCCCCAAAATCTTTTCGGCTGATTTCGTCCAGACAAAGGGTTTCGGCTGTTCATTATTTTTATCAATATACTCAATAATCTTCTGTTCCAGCTCAACTACCGAAGTAAACACACCTCTTTTAAGTTGTTTCGCCGTTAGCACTCCAAAAAATTGTTCAACCAGATTCAACCACGATGAACTGGTCGGTGTGAAATGTAAAAATACCCGTTTATTTCGTTTCAACCAATTCCGTACTTTTTCATGCTTATGTGTCGCATAATTATCTACGATTATATGCAGATCTTTATCCTTGTTAGTTTGACCTTCAACCTTTTTGAGGAATTTGAGAAATTCTTTGTGTGTATGCTTTTGGTAACACGCTCCTGTCACACCACTGGTGGCAACATCAAGTGCCGCAAAAAGCGTACTCGTCCCGTTCCTTTTATAATCATGCGCCACGGTTCCACAACGTCCTTTCTTTATTGGCAAACCGGGTTGTGTGCGATCTAATGCCTGGATGGAGGTCTTTTCATCAATGCAAAACACAACCGCGTTTTCAGGTGGACTTAAATACAAGCCTGCAACATCACACAGCTTCTCTTCAAAATGCGGATCATTGCTCACCTTGAATGTCTTTTCCAGGTGAGGTTTTAAACCCGCCGACTGCCAGACTCGATGAACAAAACTGTGTGTCGTATTCAATTCTTTTGCCAATGTCCGGGTAGACCAATGCGTTGCGTTATCCGGCTTTTCCCGGGTCGTTTTTTCAATGATCTTTTTTCGGAGTTCGGCCTGCTCTAATGTGTCTTTTCCTCCATGGTTTGCACCCCTGGGTTTATCTT
>DRJK01000003.1 GCA_011052215.1 Gammaproteobacteria bacterium | reverse complement strand
TGCACAGAAGTGACCAGCACGAACGCAGATGTCTTAAAATGTTTTCATCGAGATGGAGCGGGGTTAACCGAAGACGCGGCGAAAGGCGGAACGGCCGAAAGGATTAACAATCAGACCATGACCGGTTTGACGAAACACATGTAAGTTATTGTTCGGCTGCCCCATCCATCTCACTTCTAAGCTGCCTGATAACCGGCACCGTATCCGGCCTCACGCCGCGCCAGATAGCGAATGATTCTGCGGCCTGCTCTACCAGCATACCCAGGCCATCAAAACAGCTTCCAGCACCAAGTCTGGTCCCCCATAACATGAAGGGGGTCGGATCACTGCGGTACATCATGTCGTACAGGCAGGTGTCGCGGCCAACACAGGCCTCGGGAACCGGCGGGACATTTCCCTGCAGGCTTGCAGCGGTGCCATTGATAATCACATCAAATGGTCGCCGTTCCAGATCATCATATCCCGTACCGATAATGTTACCGTGGCTGGCAAAGTGTGCGGCCAGTTCCCGTGCCTTGCTGCTGGTACGGTTTGCAACGGTGATCCTCTCCGGTTTTTGTTCGAGCAAGGGTTCAAGAACGCCCCGCACGGCCCCGCCGGCACCCAGAACAAGCAGTTTTTTATCTTTTAATTCGATTGACAGGTTGTATACAAGGTCCCTGACCAGGCCGGCCCCGTCGGTATTATCGCCATGGCATTGATTATCGTAAAAGGAAAGGGTATTGATGGCGCCGGCCAGTTCGGCGCTTGCACTGCGACTGTCGGCCAGCTCCCAGGCTTCCTGTTTGAAGGGGATCGTAACATTGACCCCCTTGCCGCCCGATTGCCTGAATTCATCTACGGCCTGCGCAAAGGTACCCGTATCAACCAGAATTGCATCATATGCCAGTTCCTGCCGGGTTTGTCGGGCGAACAGGGTATGGATGCGCGGTGACTTGCTGTGGGCTATCGGATTGCCGATGACGGCATAACGGTCGCATCTTGGGCTCATGATGACAGCTTAACAGATTACCCGGAAAACATGCCCTTGAGCATGAAGAAGAACATAATTGACAAAAAGGCTCCGGCTGGCAAGGTGACAATCCAGGACATGAAAATCGTTCGCACTACCCGCATATTGACCGCACCTATTCCACGTGCAAAGCCGACACCGAGAATGCCGCCAACCAGTGTGTGTGTAGTGGATATGGGTAAGCCGGTACCAGAGGCAATAACAACTGTCGTGGCCGCAGCCAGTGTTGCCGCAAAGCCACGGCTGGGGGTGAGGTCGGTGATGCCTTTACCGACCGTGGCGATAACGCGTTTCCCGTACATTATCAATCCTGCAATGATGCCCGCACCGCCGACCGCAAGTATCCAGGGCGGCAGTGAGGCATTTTGTTCCAATACGCCTGATTGTGAAATACTGACGACCGCAGCCATCGGTCCGACCGCGTTGGCGACATCATTCGAGCCATGTGCGAAGGCCATGGCACAGGCGGTGATCATCATCAGGATACCGAAGATTTTTTCGACATTGGTAAAGTGGAAATCCCTATCGGCCTCTGGATCAATCTTGATTTTATTGATCATATATTTTCCGGCAAGGGCAACCAGTATTCCAAAAATAACAGCCAGCGAATAGTTCTGCATTGTGGTGGTATGCAGGCCGATATGCTTCATGCCCTTGAACAGGGTCACCAGTGTAACGATGAAGCCAACCAGAAACATATACACGGGTACATATCGCCGTGCATATTTCAGCGGGTCGTCGCGTAACAGAATAAATTTCTGTACACTCATAAAAAGCAGGAAGGCAATCAGGCCGGACAAAATGGGAGAGATCACCCAGCTTGCAACAATGGAGCCTACCTTTCCCCATTGGACGACATCGATACCAATTCCAACAATAGCAAATCCAACGATGGCACCTACTATGGAGTGTGTTGTCGAAACCGGCCAGCCCATTCTGGTGGCGACCAGCAGCCAGATGCCCGATGCAAGCAGGGCAGCCAGCATGCCGTAAATCACCAGGTCAGGGCTGTTGACCAGCATGCCACTGTCCAGTATTCCCTTGCGTATGGTTTTGGTGACCTCGCCCCCCGCAAGGTAGGCACCGGCGAACTCAAATATTGCCGCAATGACAATGGCCTGTTTCAGTGTCAGCGCCTTGCTACCTACCGATGTTGCCATTGCATTGGCTACGTCATTTGCACCAATCCCCCATGCCATGAATAAACCGAAGACAACAGCCAGCGTGATAAAGACATCTGTAAATTCCATCAAGGGCCTCGTAGCTGATTTTTAATTTTTTTTAATAATGACCAAGTGGTACGGTGTGTGATGCCCGGGTTGAGTGCCTCAGGTTCATTTAAACTGAAACACGCTAGAATTCAACCTCTAATGCGACGCGAGCGAAATTTTCATTGTTACGATCAAGACCGATCGAATACCCTATTTTCAGTGCTATATCGTCTGGCAATGCAAACCACATTTGTGGAATGACTGACCCCATGTGTTCAAAAGTATCGTATTGAAGTTCCGATCCCAAGCGGGTTAAATCATTCCAGTTATAACGAAATCCAAGGGCCACCTGCATAGCTGACTGGCTCGAATCCAAAGGGATCTCATCCGACAGATTAAATGTGATATTGAGTTTTTTATTAAAGTCCCTGGACAATATCAAACGAGGTTCAATTCCAGTCCGGACCGATCCGTTTTCCAATCGTTTCCAGTTTATTTCCCATGAAATCGCTACGTCCACAGGGAGATCACCTTCGTTAAAGAGACGATATCGTGATTCTATCCGTCCAGAATCAAATGTCGGGTTATCACCGGTTTTTTTCTTCAGGGTCGTTCTTATATCTACCATCCAATGATCGGTGATACCCCATTCTGCCGCGATGTTATGGCGAAGAAAATCACCCCGGTGATTGGATTTATATCCATAATCAAACCAATACTCACCTTCTACCTCTGATTGTTCCAGGGTACCGTATACAAGGGTTTCATTTATATAATCATCTCGATGTGCATCCGCAACCCCCGCCAGGGCCAATAAAAAACAGGTCACTATAAATATAATTATTTTTCGACCGACAATTTTATTACAGCACAAATAAACCTCCCGTTATTAACGCGCCAGCATCAATTGCAGCCGACTGCCTACACGTTGAGAGATATCGGCAACATTGCCGATGCCCTCGATGACCTTGTACATAAACATGACATCAATGGGCGGGAGATCCTTTTCCAGTTTGTACAAAACAGAGCGGATCCTGACCTGGATCCTGTCGGTATCACCTTCGATCTTGTCCAGTTTTTCTATCATGTTTTCAACCAGCGCAAGTTCACTACCCTTGAAACCGGTTTCAACGAGCTCATCGAGCTCGTTGACGGTTGTTTCTGCCTGGGCACATGTATCGATGCAGCGTTGAACAAATTCCCTGATTTTCTCGTCGAGGTTTTCAGGAAAGATCATTTTGCGGCCCAGAACCAGCCCGGAAATATCCTTGGCCTGGTTAGCGACATTATCCTGCATGGTCAGGACTTCCAGCAGATCTCGCCTGGAAACCGGCAGCATGATGCCCTTGGGAAGACGGAGCCTCAGTTGCTTTTTAAGCTTGTCTGCCTCACGTTCAAATCTTGAGATACCCTTGTGGATCTCCTTTGCTTTTTTCCAGTCCTGGTCCATAACGGCATCGAAATAGGGTGCCAGTTCCGAAACACAGGCCATTACCTTTGCCATGTGCTGCTGCAAGGGCCTGACCGGAGAGGAGCCAAAAATACCTGAAAAAATATTGGTAACCATTTATATATTCCGCTTTTTCATCGAGTATACGCTATACGAAGCCATACAATAAATCAGAAAATTGATCCAGACAGAAAAAATATAACTAATTGTTATTATTATAATTAATAATATTTTCGATAATTTTTCTAAAGTTTGTTTCCGGTCAGGTCGTTATATATAAAGAATATCGCGGGATGTGTTGAGGGCTTAACATGTTCAATTCAGGAGAGTTATATGAGTGAAATTTCTGCCATGAATTCTGCCTTGTCGGGTATCCGGAAGGGTTATTCCGGCATGCGGAAGAATGCACAGGATCTTGCCAGTATGAATGTAAAGGATTCAGGATCATCAACTGAAGACATGGCCCGCTCCATCGTGGAACTTAAGGCAAATGTATTGCAGGTCAAGGCGTCGGCCAGGGTTATGAAAGCGATCGATGAGACCGTTGGCAGCCTGTTTGATGAAAAGACCTGACAGCCTGTAAAGGCCCTGCCTTATGGTTTGAATATTCGATAAGTTATGATCATCCCGTCAAATATACCCCCGCCGATTATCCCGCCTCATGGACAAGTTGCCATTGAGCCTGTAAAAAAAACAGACCCGGAAAACAGGACAGGGCAGGAGTTCAATTCAGAAGACAGCCCGGACCAGAACAAACAGCCAATAAAAACCGGTCAGGAAAAAGGTGAAGGTACGCAACCGGTATCTGCCGGAAAAAAATCAGCAGGTCAGGGGCCAGCAGACAAACCCGGTCTCGAGCAGAAAATAACACCCGAAGAGCGGGCAGAAGTCGAACAGATGGCCAAACGGGATCGTGAGGTCCGCGCCCATGAGGCAGCGCATAAAGGCGCTGCCGGCCAGTATGGCGGTAGTGTGCAACTGGACTATAAACGTGGCCCGGATGGTAAATTGTACGCCGTCAGTGGCGAGGTCAGTATCGACTCTGGCAGACCCGGTGACCCGCAAGAAGCCTTGCGCAAGGCGCAGACAATCCGGCGCGCCGCACTGGCCCCCGCTAACCCGTCAAGCCAGGATCGCGCAGTCGCTGCAAAGGCCGCCCAAATGGCCACCCGGGCCAGGGTGGAGCTGCAATTGGAAAACACCGTCCAGAATCCCGCCGGAGCAGATAAAGTGCCCGCCAGGCTGGACCCTGCAAGCAGGGCCTACCAGGCCAATACCGTTACGGACCAGGGAAAACAGCAGCAAGTAGATATTATTGTCTAGGAAATAATGCTTTTTGAGTCCGTTTTTTGGATTTTTTTCACTGATTTAAGTATCCTGTCAGATCTTTATCAATAAATTCCGACCCGAGGCCTCGAATGCAAATTTCAAAACATGCAGTTGTTACACTTGAATACACCCTGACAGATAACAGCGGTGTGGTCATTGACCAATCCAGCGGTGATGATGCCTTTGAATTTATCTATGGTATCGGGGGCATTATTCCCGGGCTGGAAACCGCGCTCGCGGGAAAAGAGGCAGACGACGAAATCAGCGTGACCATCGAACCGGGAGAGGGCTACGGCGAACGCGAGGAGGCACTGGTTGACGAGGTGCCGGTGGATCGTTTTGATGAGGCCGAAGAAGTTAAGGAAGGCATGCAATTCCAGACACCAGCAGAGGATGGTAGTACCAGAGTCGTTACCGTTATCAAGATTGAAGATGGCAAGGTGACCGTCGACGGCAACCATCCCCTGGCGGGCGTCATCCTTAATTTCGATGTAAAGGTACAGGCTGTACGTGAAGCCTCTGAAGAAGAGCTGGAACACGGACACGTACATGGCCCGGGCGGTCACGATCACTGAGCCTGCCGGACAATAGACTATCCAGCTACGAACCAGGTGACCACACGGGCAAAGTACGGCAGGCAAAGTGCGTACGGACCTTACCGCACGGTTTCATGACCCGGTGGGCTTTCCCTCTACCGGCAGTCCTGCGGTTTTCCATTCCGGATAACCGTCTTCCAGGCGCCGGGCCCTGAGGCCCTTTTCCCTTAACCGGGCGACGGCATCAAAGGCCAGCACGCAGTGTGGGCCGCGGCAGTAGGCGACGATCTCCTGTTCTTCGCCGAGTTCGCCGAGCCGTTGTTCCAGTTCCTGCAGCGGTATATTGATGGCGCCAGGCACATGACCGGCGGCATATTCCTCGGGCGGGCGCACATCCAGCACCGTCACCAGCCCGTTGCGCACACGGGCCAGCAATTCGACCCGTGGAATGGGTTCCAGGCTGTCCTTTACTGTCAAGTAAGTGTTGACGAGGCGTTCCACATCAGACAAGTGGCGTTCGGCGACCTGGCGCAATGCATCCAGCAGGGTAATGACGTCATTACCACTTAAGTTGTAATAGACCTTCAGGCCTTCCTTACGGCTGGTGACCAGCCCGGTCAGACGCAGCTGTTGCAGGTGTTGGGAGGTATTGGCCACTGTCAATCCCGCCACCTTGCTAAGTTCCTCGACGCTACGCTCACCTTGCGCCAGAAATTCCATTAATTCCAGACGGTTGCCATTGCCAAGGGCCTTACCGACGCGAGCGAACTGGGTAAAGAGATCATGTTTGAAATTCGTACTTGACATAGCCATAAAATCGTCTATTCTATTAATCAACTAATCACTTGAATACAATATTAGCAGCCTTCAGTATAGCATAGCCAGACTTACTCGCAATGTGGGTATAGCAAAGAATAATGAGGATAATTGATGAATATCAACGAATTTGTGATGACCAATGAAGTATTCATTCGCATGGGGGTTTTTTTTGGCGTTCTCGGCGTCATGGTGCTATGGGAGTTCGTTGCGCCAAGGCGTGTCCTGACCGTGTCCAGGACCGTGCGCTGGGTCAATAATCTCGGCCTGGTTTTTTTCAACTCTTTTTTGTTGCGAGTGATCTTTCCGGCCGCCGCCGTTGGCATGGCGGCCTTTGCAGGCGCACAGGGCTGGGGGATCCTTAACTACTATGCGGTTTCCCCGTGGCTTGCGGTGGTCACGTCTGTGATCGTCCTGGATTTTATCATCTACCTGCAACATGTGATGGTGCATGCCGTGCCGGTACTATGGCGACTGCATCGCATGCATCATGCCGACCTGGATATCGATGTCACTACCGGCGCGCGGTTTCATCCCTTCGAAATCATTCTTTCCATGTTGATCAAGTTCGCGACTATTGCGGTGCTGGGCCCACCGGTCCTGGCGGTGGTGATCTTCGAGGTACTGCTTAATGCCACGGCCATGTTCAACCATGCTAATGTCCGTTTGCCCAAACAGCTTGATCGTGTATTGCGCTGGATTGTGGTGACGCCGGACATGCACCGGGTCCATCATTCGGTTGAAGACGATGAGGCCAACAGCAACTTCGGTTTCAGCCTGCCGTGGTGGGACCGGCTGCTCGGCACCTATCGTGATCAGCCACGTGCCGGCCATGAAGGAATGACCATCGGCATTCACAAATATCGCACGACCAGAGAGGTATCCTGGCTGCCCGGCATGTTGTGGTTGCCGTTTAAAGGCAAGATCAGCAGCTATGCCATTAATCGCCGTGAATGGAGCGAAGACAATGAACAATAAACTGTTGCGGTTTGGATTATTATCCCTGGTGGTTGCCGGTATCACGCTGGCGGTTGTCTACCGTGACTATTTCGATACTGCGGCACTGGAGCAATGGGTGAAGGGGGCAGGTGTAGCCGGCCCGATTGTCTTCATGCTGATTTATGCCGTTGGTACGGTATTATTTTTACCGGGTTCAGTGCTGACACTGACAGGCGGCGCCATTTTCGGGCCGGTACTGGGAACGTTTTATAATTTAACGGGTGCAACTATCGGTGCTACGATTGCCTTCCTGATTGCACGTTACCTTGCCGCCGGGTGGGTGGAGCAAAAAACGGGTGGCCGCCTGAAACAACTCAAGGAAGGGGTCGAGGGCGAAGGCTGGCGCTTCGTTGCATTTGTGCGTCTGGTGCCCCTGTTCCCGTTTAATCTTCTTAACTATGCCCTGGGGATCACCAGAATAAAATTCTCTCATTATGTTATTGCAACTTATGTCTGCATGTTACCCGGTGCATTTGCCTATACCTATCTTGGTTATGCTGCACGTGAGGCGGTTGCGGGAGAGGTGGATATACAGCGATATATCCAGATGGGCATTATAGCAACGGCCTTGCTTGCTATCGTAGCCTACTTGCCGCGTATTATTGGCCGGTTTCGTCGAGGCCCCATGTTAAACGTGGCCGAATTGAAACAGCGTCTGGACAGGGCTGAGGATATACTGGTTCTGGATGTGCGATCAAAAGAAGACTTCACGGGTGAGCAGGGTCATATTGATGGTGCAACAAACATACCACTGGAAGACCTGATGCAACGTCTGGATGAGTTGGCGGATCGAGTTGAGCGACCCGTTGCCATCGTTTGCCGAACCGACCGGCGTTCTGCCAAGGCAGCCCAATTACTGGCTCAAACGGGCTATGCCGATATACATGTGATCAAGGGTGGGATGACCGACTGGAACCAGAAGGGGTATCCGGTTGAGTGATATTGATTCAGTTTACCACGCAACAAGGCGGTACCGGGATGCCGGCCAGTACCATCATGATTTAAAATCAGCCGTGGCAGCAGGGTAATAGAAATATTTTTTTAAGGAAAGAAATTATGACCAGTCAATCCAGAACCATCATCGTGCTGGGTGGCGGTATCGGTGGAATCGTCACCGCTACCCTGCTACGCAAGCAATTACCGCCGGAACACCGTGTTGTACTTATTGAGCGTGAAGCCAGGCATGTATTTGCGCCCTCGTTTCCCTGGGTGATGGCCGGGTTACGCCGCCCGCGAAAGATCTCACGGTCCCGAACCAGGTTGTCAAGGCTCGGTGTCGAACTCATCCAGGGAGACATAGAGAAAATCGATGCCGAACAGCGCAGTGTACAGGTGAATGGCCAGCAGATAACAGGTGATTACCTGGTGATCGCCCTGGGGGCTGAAATGGCGGCAGAAACCATACCCGGCCTGAGTGAAGCCGGCCATACGTTCTATACATTACAGGGTGCCGAGGCATTAAACGAGGCGCGCCGGAAATTTGAGGCGGGACGCATAGCGGTATTGGTCAGTTCAGTGCCATTCAAATGCCCGGCTGCACCCGTTGAGGCCGCCATGCTGCTCGATGGTGACTGCCGCAAGCGCAATATTCGTGAAATCGTCAAGATCGATATCTATACACCGGAACCCGGCCCGATGGCATTGGCCGGCCCCGAAAATTCACGCATGCTGCGTAGCATGGTCGAGGCCAAAGGCATTGTTTACCATCCGGAGCATGCCGTTACACGAGTGGACCCTGAAAGGCAGCGCCTGTATTTTGCCAATGGTGCCACGGCGAATTTTGATCTGCTGGTCTACGTTCCCCCTCATCGCGCACCACAGGTTGTACTCGATGCCGGTCTCACCGGAGAAAGTGGCTGGATTCCCGTAGACAAATACACGCTGGCAACAAAGTTTGCCCGGGTTTATGCTATTGGTGATGTCACCGGAATCAAACTGAGTGTGGGCAAGCCTTTACCCAAAGCGGGGGTGATTGCACACGGCCAGGCCGAGGTGGTGGCTCACAATATTATCCATGAGCTTACCGGTAAGGGAGTGCCCGGGAAATTTAATGGTCACGGCGCATGTTTTATCGAAACCGGCGGTGGCAGGGCCGGGTTTGGTCAGGGAAATTTCTATGCCGAGCCTGCCCCGCGAATGAAGTTTTACCGGCCGGGCTATTTGATGCATCTCGGTAAGGTCGCCTATGAGAAATACTGGCTGTTTAAATGGTTTTGATTATTTGCCGGCATAACGCCGGCATGTATCAGATTTTTGATGACCTGAAAGGGCCAGACACCCGTTCAGTCTATCGCGAAATGGTATGGGAGTAGGTCCTGGTGTGCGAACTGCTTGGCATCAGTAGTAACCGGCCCGCGGAGCGGGGTGACACGCTGGCATTGTTCCGGCGGCGCGGCGGTGAGACTGCCGACAATCCCGATGGCTGGGGGCTCGCCTGGCGGGAGGCTGGTATCTGGCAGATGCATAAGGCACCGGAGGCTGCGATCCGGAGTGAACAGTTTGCAGCGTTATCACAAACCATTGTTACGGACCTGCTGATCGCGCATGTACGCAAGGCCAATCCGCCTGGTGCATTTACACAGGAAAATACCCATCCTTTTATACGTGACTGTTGTGGCCGGTCGTGGGTCTTTGCCCATAACGGCAAGGTCCCGGAGGTGATCCAGCCCCATGGATGTTGTCATCCCCGTCGGTCGCACCCACTGGGTGAAACGGATTCAGAACATGCATTCTATTTTTTGCTGGACGAAATCGCCGGGGTGTTCAGTGATGTCGTGACCGAAACCGGCTCATCCTGGTTACAGAGGCTTGCCAAACTTAGTGAGGACATTGCATCCTACGGGCAATTTAATTTTCTTATGTCAGACGGGCATTATTTGATTGCCTATGGTCATGATCGCATGCACCGGTTGCATACCCTGCATGACGGGGTCAAGGTAACACTGCTTGCCTCCGAGCCATTGAGTGATGATGCGTCATGGGAGGTGTTCAAATCCGGTGAACTCCAGGTGTTTCGGGCGGGTGAACTCGTCGGCAACCTGAAAACAGAGCCTGAGTGGACGCACCCATCCGATAACATGAATGAAAAAGGGCGGGAGCGGACGACATGAAAAAAAGAATTGTCATTATAGGCGTAGTCATCATTGTTGCCCTGGCCGGTTTTTTCACCTGGCGCTTTATTCGCCCGATGAATATCTTCGTGGTCGACGACCGCTTCGCCTGGCCCATTGATACGTCGCAGGTACCACCGGTGCTGGGCAAGCTGAGCGCCAGTGAATGTGGCGCCTGTCACCAGACCTTCTATAAAGAATGGCGAACCACGATTCACAGCCAGGCATGGGTCGACCCCTATTTCCAGACAGACTGGAAATTTGATGATGCACAACATACCTGCCGATTGTGCCATACACCACTCGACCGCCAGCAACCGCACAAGGTATTGGGTTACCGTGATACAGACAAGTGGGACCCGATTCTGGAAGACAACCCGGATTTTGATCCCAAACTCCAGCATGAAGGCGTGACCTGCCCGGCCTGTCATTACCGCGATGGGAAAATAGTGGGTGTATTCGGTAATACCAGCGCCCCCCATCCGGTGAAAAAGCTGCAGGACCCTAACGAGGTGTGTGTGCGTTGCCATATTGTCGAAGGGGATCGCTGGGATACTTTTTTCCGCTTTCCACCCTGTGGTACCGTCGCAGAAATTAACAGTACACTCGCTACCGTACCGGACAAGAAGGATCTGGAGTATCTGGTGAAACTGATGGCAGAAAAGAACCCCGCCAGTAAAAGTGGCACGGGCGCATCGCTCAACATCAAGGACGTGGAGGCCATGGTAACGGGTAAAACAGGTGAAGTTGTTGCAAACAATACCCGCACGCTCGGTTGTGTCCAGTGTCATATGCCGCTGGCCAAACGACCGCTTGTCGAGGGGGGGGTGGTGCGCAATACCCGGCAGCACCTCTGGCGCGGCGGGCATGATCCGAAGATGGTGAGAAAGGCCCTGTCTATCGCATTTGTTGAAGAAAAACAGCCGGCAAGCGACAAACGACTCTTTCGTTTGACAGTGGCCAATACCGGCGCTGCCCATTATGTTCCCACCGGCACACCGGACCGCCATCTGACAGTGCATCTGCGATTACTGGATAAAAATGGCGGCGTGATTGACGAACAGAGTCATACCATTATACGTACCGTCATGTGGCGACCGTTTATTGTTGACCTGTGGGACACGCGGTTACCACGATGGCAGCCACGGCGTTATAAACTGGAAGTTCCCGCTGGCAGCCCGGCCGTGAAAGTGGAAGCGGAGATAAGGTATCACCTGCTTGCCGAGAGTCGACGCAAAAGGATTGGATATAAAAACAAGACACCGATTAATTATGAAGTATACCGTAAGCAAATTCCGCTTCTACAGAGACTAAAAGGCACAGAAAATGAGTAAACAGGATTTAGTAATTATCGGTGGTGGTGCCGGCGGGCTGGTGGTGGCCAGTGTCGCCGCACAACTTGGCCTGAAGGTCACCCTGATCGAAAAAGAGCCGAAACTCGGTGGGGATTGCCTGCATTATGGCTGTGTCCCCAGCAAGACCCTGATACATGTCGCCAAGGTTGCCTCACTCATACGACGTAGCGGGGAGTATGGTTTGCCGCCGGTTGAACTTGACGTAGACCTCGCTAAAGTCAACGATCATGTGCGCTCGGTCATTGAACATATCCAGCATCACGATGATCCCGAACGCTTTCGCAGTTATGGTTGTGAGGTGATTTTTGGTGCAGCCGAATTCATCGATCCACACACGGTGCGAGTCAACGATCAGGAAATTCGCGGTCGGCGTTTTGTCATTGCGACCGGCTCAAGGCCATTTATTCCGCCCATTGAAGGCCTGCAGGAAACCGGCTACCTCACCAACCTGGAGCTATTTTCCATGCGCACATTGCCGTCACGGCTTGTTGTGCTGGGCGGCGGCCCGATCGGCCTGGAGATGGCGCAGGCCTTTAACCGTCTTGGCAGCCAGGTGACGGTGGTCGAACGGTTGCCACATTTGCTGCCACAGGAAGATCCCGAAATCGCCAATGCCTTGCAGAACGCGCTGACTGCCGAGGGTATCGAGATTCATACCTCGACCAGTGCCGAAGGCGTGAGCCGGGAAGGAGATGACCGGGTCATCACTTGCAGCGGGAACCTGAAACTCAATGCCGAACAAATATTGGTTGCCGTCGGGCGTAAGCCCAATATTGAGAGCCTGGGGCTGGAGGCAGCCGGCATTAACTTCACCGCTAAAGGCATCGTTGCAGATCGCCGCATGCGCACCTCGCAAAGGCATATCTACGTCTGTGGTGATGTGTGCGGACCTTATCCCTTCACCCATATGGCGGAGTATCAGGCGGGCATCGTGATCAGCAATGCCGTATTCAGATTTCCGAAAAAGACCCGTTACCGGGTCGTGCCATGGGTTACCTATACCGATCCCGAACTGGCGCGCGTGGGCCTGACCGAACAGCAGGCACGTGAACAGGGTATGGAGCCCACGGTATTGCGTTTTGAGTTCAAGGATATTGACCGGGCGCTGGCCGAAGTAGAGACCCATGGCATGACCAAGCTGGTCACCCACAAGGGCAGGATTCTGGGCGCATCCATCCTCGGGCCTCATGCGGGCGAGCTCATCCACGAAATCGTGCTGGCCATGCAAACAGGCACAAAAATCGGTGATATCTCCGCCACGATTCACGCCTATCCCACGCTGGCGCAGATCCACAAACGAACGGTTAACACTGTTTATGCACCAAAGTTATTCAGTGCAGGAACGCGAAGACTGGTTAAATGGATCAATCGCCTGATACCATAAAGGCTGGCATGTGCCAACAGATTGAACATATAACATTGAGCACCGCTGTTCCGTTAACATGTAACGAATACAG
>DRJK01000002.1 GCA_011052215.1 Gammaproteobacteria bacterium | reverse complement strand
TCCGATTATCCAACAACAGGTAACATCAATGCTCCAACTGCAGGGTGCCCCGGCCTTTTCACAATTCAGACTGGAAAGACTTGTCGACAATGTTCGCTTGCAGCTTGCAGGGTTGTCTGCCATCTATGCTGAATATGTGCATTTTGTCGATCTGGAAAGCACGCTTGACAACCAGCAGCGGGAAATACTGGACAGCCTGTTGCGTTACGGGCCAAGGCTGGAATCCATGGGGCATCATGGCAGGCTTGTGCTGGTCATACCCCGCCCGGGAACGATTTCACCCTGGTCAAGCAAGGCAACCGATATTGCCCGTAATTGCGGATTGAAACACATCAACCGGATTGAACGGGGAATAGCCTATTACCTTGAGAAAGAAGGTGCTGAAGAATTCAGCCCGGATGAGCTCACCGGAATCCTGCCGCAGTTACATGACAGAATGGTCGAGGTTGGTGTGTTTGCCATGGATGATGCCGAGGCCTTGTTTCAACAGGCGGAACCGGCAGCCATGCAATCTGTGGATATTCTCGGCGGGGGGCGTGAGGCATTGCTCAGGGCCAATCGTGAGTGGGGGCTGGCGCTGGCAGAGGATGAGATCGATTACCTTGTCGAAAACTTCACCACACTGAAACGCAATCCGAATGATATAGAGCTGATGATGTTCGCCCAGGCGAACTCGGAACACTGCCGTCACAAAATATTTAATGCCGACTGGATTATCGACGGGCAGGCGATGGACCAGTCGTTGTTTGCGATGATACGCAATACCCATAAACAGAACCCGACCGGCGTCCTGTCGGCATACAAGGATAATTCCGCTGTTATCAGCGGGCCTGTTGCCGGTCGTTTTTACCCGGATACAGAAACCCGTATCTATGCCGGCCATGAACAGGAAATGTCGATCCTGATGAAGGTGGAAACCCATAACCACCCGACCGCCATTTCACCTTTCCCGGGTGCTGCGACGGGATCCGGCGGTGAAATTCGTGATGAAGGGGCAACCGGCCGGGGTTCAAAACCCAAGGCCGGACTGAGCGGCTTTTCTGTCTCGAACCTGCACATACCCGCGGCGAGGCAGCCATGGGAAACCGATCACGGCAGGCCCGGCCGTATTGTTTCGGCACTCGATATCATGCTGGAGGGGCCGATCGGTGCGGCCGCATTCAATAACGAATTTGGACGCCCTAATATTTGCGGGTATTTCCGTACCTATGAAGAAACGGTGCCCGGCCCAACGGGTTCCGAAATCAGGGGTTATCATAAACCCATCATGCTGGCGGGCGGGCTGGGTAACATCAAGGCCGATCATGTTGAAAAAAATATTATTCCGCCGGGTTCGCAACTGATCGTATTGGGAGGCCCGGCCATGCTGATTGGTCTGGGTGGTGGCGCCGCATCATCCATGGCAACCGGAAGCAGTCATGAGGACCTGGACTTTGCATCCGTGCAGCGTGGCAACCCGGAGATGGAACGCCGCTGTCAGGAGGTGATAGATCGATGCTGGCAGATGGGTGACCGTAACCCGATGATCTCCATTCATGATGTCGGTGCCGGGGGTCTCTCCAATGCCATGCCGGAACTGGTCAATGACTGTGGTCGTGGTGCACGTTTTGAATTACGTGCCATACCCAATGATGAACCGGGCATGTCGCCGATGGAGATATGGTGCAATGAATCGCAGGAACGGTATGTGCTGGCGGTATCACAACAAGACCTGGATGACTTCATTGCACTGTGTGATCGCGAACGTTGTCCTTACGCCGTGATTGGAGAAGTGACCCGGGAACAGCATCTGGTTCTGGGTGACGGTTATTTTGATAATTTACCGATAGACATGCCACTTGAAGTTTTACTGGGCAAGCCGCCGAAAATGTTGCGTGAGGTCTCGCATCATCCATTTACCAAACAGGAACTGCAAACCGGTGGTATTGATCTGGCAGAGGCAGCAATGCGTGTTTTACGTCTGCCAACGGTGGCAAGCAAGAACTTCCTGATTACCATTGGAGACCGTTCGGTAACCGGCCTGATCGCACGCGATCAAATGGTCGGCCCCTGGCAGGTTCCTGTGGCCGATGTCGGTGTCACCACCAGCAGCTATGATGCCTGTTGTGGTGAGGCCATGTCCGTGGGTGAACGCACACCGATTGCATTGATCCATCATGCCGCATCTGCCCGCATGGCGGTCGGTGAGGCCCTGACCAATCTGGCTGCTGCACGCACGCGTGCGATGAATCGTATTGTCCTGTCGGCCAACTGGATGGTACCGGCCGGACACCCGGGTGAAGACGCCGGCCTGTTTGATGCCGTCAAGGCAGTGGGCATGGAATTATGCCCGCAACTGGGTATAGCCATCCCCGTGGGTAAGGATTCCATGTCGATGAAAACGGTCTGGAATAAAGACGGCGATACAAAAGAAGTTACTGCACCCTTGTCACTGGTTATCTCGGCCTTTGCTGAAATCACCGATGTGCGTAAAACGATGACACCACAACTGCGTATCGACAAGGGCGATAGCGACCTGATCCTGATCGATCTGGGCAAGGGGCATAACCGGCTCGGTGCCTCGGCACTGGCGCAGGTATATAAACAGATAGGGCATCATGCGCCTGATCTGGATGACCCGCAATCGTTCAAGGCATTCTTTGATCTTATCCAGCAATTGAATGAGGATGGCCTGTTGCTGGCCTATCATGATCGTTCCGATGGTGGGCTGTTCGCCTGTGTCTGCGAGATGGCCTTTGCCGGTCATTGCGGGGTCAGTATTCAACTGGATGATCTGGGCGACGATGTTCTGGCCGCCCTGTTCAGTGAAGAACTGGGGGCGGTGGTCCAGGTCCGTCACACCGATACCGATGAAATACTCAAGTCGATCCATGATGCTGGTCTGGGCCATTATGCACACGTCATCGGTACATTGAATGATGAAGACCGGATCGAGTTCAGTATGGCACAGGAAATAGTATTGTCGTCATCACGCATTGACTACCAGCAGACCTGGACAGAAACAAGTCTGCACATGCAGAAATTACGCGATAACCCGGTCTGCGCACAGCAGGAGTTTGATCTGATAGCCGACGCACATGATCCCGGTATGGCCGTGAAAATTACATTTAATATGGATGAAAACAACAACCCTCCCTATATCAAGAAAGGGTTCCGGCCGGCAGTTGCAATCCTGCGTGAACAGGGGGTCAATGGTCACATCGAAATGGCGGTGGCATTTGATCGTGCCGGGTTTGAGTGTGTTGACGTACACATGAGTGATATTCAGGAAGGGCGTACCAATCTGGCCGACTTCAAGGGCATGGTTGCCTGTGGTGGTTTTTCTTATGGCGATGTTCTGGGTGCGGGCGAGGGCTGGGCAAAGTCAATTTTATTTCATCAGAATGTACGAGACAGCTTCAGTGAATTTTTTCATCGCGATGACAGTTTTGGCCTCGGCATCTGCAATGGTTGCCAGATGATGTCAAACCTGCACAGCCTGATACCGGGCACTGAACTCTGGCCGCATTTTGTCCGCAACCGGTCGGAACAGTTTGAGGCCCGCGTTGCAGTGGTTGAAATCATGGATTCCCCCTCGATTTTCTTTGCCGGCATGACCGGATCACGGTTACCGATTGCAGTTGCACATGGAGAAGGGCGGATGGAGTTTGTGCAATCAACCGGACTGGACAAATTGAAGCAGTCCGGTCTCGCTGCCACCCGATATGTAAATAATTATGGTGAAGCAACGGAAACCTACCCACTCAATCCCAACGGTTCCCCCGAAGGATTGACCGGGCTCTGTAATCAGGATGGTCGCTTTACGATTATGATGCCGCACCCGGAACGTGTATTCAGAACCGTGCAGCATTCGTGGCATCCTGATGACTGGCTCGAAGATTCGCCCTGGATGCGCATGTTCAGAAATGCGCGTGACTGGGTGGATTAAACAGTATCGGGTTACGCGTAATCCGTGCGAGGTTATGACATCATTCGTAAACTGCATCAACTGGCATCCTGTCCGAACAGGCCAAATTGTGTGTCCAGTCTTGCAATGGACGAGAACCATTCCATAGAACCGTTCACATGCAAACCTGATTCGGAGGCAGGATTGATGCAGTTGCGTTCCATCCTTTCGTCCATGAAAGGTATCGTGGTTATTACCTGCCAGCAAAATTATCTTTATGCTGAATGTAAATCACGCATATTCGGATTTATCGATGATCTTGAGTTTCGTCAGGATGAAAAGTCGGCTGTCGTTCATGTCCGTTCGGCCTCGCGTAACGGTTACTATGATTTTGGTGTTAACCGGCGAAGGGTTGAGAAAATCCGTCAACTGTTTGAGCAATAAAAACCGGGTGTATCAGCTAACGTGTTGCAGCTTGTTTATGAAGAGCCATAACCCCCTCCTTCCAGGACGACTCCACGGAAGGAGTCGGTAGGACAAAACCCGGAATGAACGCCGGGGGGCAGGGGGTGGCGATCAGATACTGCCAGATATTATTCAGCTAAATCAGGCATGATATTTGCCACCTTCCCCTGTGATCCTTTCGTGATACTTTTGTTAGACTATCAGCATGTCAGGCGTGCAACTTTCCTGTCACGGGCAAGTCTTAACTGATGAGCCAATAACCGATTGTGAGCGGATTTATGTTGATAAAAAAACCTTCTGATATCAAAGCATCTGAAATTACCGATGAAAAACATTATAAAGACCGCAGAAAGTTTATGCAGGTGGGCCTGGGTCTGGCAGGTGCGGCTGCAATTCCAGGGCTATGGTTACCCGGGCCTGTGCATGCAGCACGGGAGAAACTTCAGGGTGTACAGCCATCACAGTACAGCAGCACTGAAAAACCTACATCCTACAAGGATATTACGACCTACAATAATTTTTACGAGTTCGGCACAAGCAAGACCGATCCGGCCAAATATGCCCACACGTTAAAACCTGAACCCTGGTCGATTGCAATAGAAGGTGAAGTGGCCAAACCCGGAAACTATCATCTCGAGGACATGATTAAGGCCAGTACTCTGGAGGAACGTATTTACCGCTTCAGATGTGTCGAGGCATGGGGCATGGTTATTCCATGGGTCGGTCTGTCTCTGGGGGATATGCTCAAACGGTTTGAGCCCACGTCGCGCGCAAAATATGTTGAATTTACGACCCTGTACGATCTGAAGCAAATGCCGGGCCAAAGGAGGAGTGTACTGAACTGGCCTTATGTTGAAGGTCTGGGAATCAATGAGGCCATGCATCCACTGTCGATCATGGCAGTTGGTTTATATGGCGAGGTTTTGCCGAACCAGAATGGTGCGCCGTTACGTCTTGTGGTGCCGTGGAAATATGGCTTCAAGAACATCAAATCGATAGTCAAAATACGTTTTACTGAAACCATGCCAAGGTCAACCTGGGCGGCATCGGCACCACGCGAATACGGTTTTTATGCCAATGTCAATCCGGCGGTCAATCATCCGAGGTGGAGTCAGGCCAAAGAGCGAATAATAGGTTCGGGATCAATCTTTGCACGGCGTAAAAAGACGCTGATGTTTAACGGTTACGCAGAACAGGTTGCGCATCTCTATGCAGGAATGGACCTGCGTAAAAACTTCTAGATCTGACAGGTATTTAAATGAATAATCAGACCCAGTGGTACGTCAAACCGGTTGTATTTGTGTTGTGCCTGCTGCCATTTGCGTACCTGTTGTTTGGTGTTTTGACATCTGCGGATTTTCTGGGGGCCAATCCAGTCGAATACCTCGCGCACAGAACCGGTGACTGGGGCCTGCGGTTTATGCTGATTGTTTTGATGGTCTCCCCATTAAGGCGTTTGACTGGCTGGTCCGGTTTATTGAAATTCAGGCGGCTGCTCGGCCTGTTCGCTTTTTTTTATGTCACGCTTCATCTGGTCGTGTACGTCGGCCTGGATCTTGGCTTTAACTGGCCGGATCTTGGAGAAGATATCCTTGAGCGCCCCTATATCACAGTGGGTTTCACGGCATGGTTGTTATTGATTCCACTGGCACTGACCTCGACCAGAAAGATGATGCGCGTACTGGGCAGACGCTGGAAAAAATTACACCAACTGGTTTATTTGATAGCCTTTGCCGGGGTTGTCCATTATGTCTGGCTGGTCAAGAAAGACCTGTCCGAGCCGCTCATCTATGTCGGCATATTTGTGGTACTGATGTTACTGAGATTGCCTGCCAGGCTTACAAAACAGCCGCAGGTAAATTAACCTGTATTGTTATGCACCCAGTCGTTTGTATTTAATGCGTCTGGGCTGTTCAGCTGATTCCCCCAGGCGTTTTTTGTAATCTGTTTCATAGTCGGCATAGTTACCCTCAAACCAGGTCACCTGGCTGTTGCCTTCAAAGGCCAGCATGTGTGTGGCAATCCTGTCCAGGAACCAGCGGTCATGTGAGATAACGACCACACACCCGGGAAAGGTGAGAATGGCTTCTTCCAGCGCGCGCAGTGTTTCAATATCCAGATCATTGGTGGGCTCGTCGAGCAGCAGGACATTGCCGCCACTTTGCAATAGCCTGGCCAGATGTACACGGTTACGTTCACCGCCGGACAGGTCCTTGATAAATTTCTGCTGGTCAGACCCCTTGAAATTGAAACGGCCCACGTATGCCCGTGAATTGATTTCAAAATTTCCAATGCGGATAATGTCCTGACCATGGGCTATCTCTTCCCAGACTGTCTTGCTTCCATCGAGTGAATCCCTGCTCTGATCGACATAGGAGAGTTTGACCGTGTCGCCGATACGAATCTCGCCGCTATCGGCCTGTTCCTGTCCGGTCAGCATCTTGAACAAGGTTGATTTACCTGCTCCGTTCGGGCCGATAATTCCGACGATACCCCCTTTTGGCAGGCTGAAGTTCAGGTCTTCAACCAGCAGGCGCTCACCGAAACCCTTGCGGACATGGTTGGCTTCGATAACCAGGTCACCCAGCCGCGGTCCAGGTGGAATATACAGTTCCCGTGTTTCGTTGCGCTTTTGAAATTCCTGCGAAGATAATTCGGCATAACGTTGAAGCCGGGCCTTGCTTTTGGCATGCCTGCCTTTGGGGTTACTGCGCACCCATTCGAGTTCCGCCTTCATGCTTTTAATGCGTGCGGTATCCTGTTTTTGTTCTGATTCCAGTCTTTGCTCTTTTTGTTCCAGCCAGGAGGAGTAATTACCTTTCCAGGGTATACCACGCCCCCTGTCCAGTTCGAGAATCCAGCCAGCCACATTATCGAGAAAATAGCGGTCATGGGTAATGGCGACCACGGTGCCGCTGAATTCTTTCAGAAATTGCTCCAGCCAGGCGACAGATTCGGCGTCCAGGTGGTTGGTGGGTTCATCGAGCAGGAGCATATCCGGCCTGGACAACAACAGACGGCAGAGCGCTACGCGGCGCATTTCGCCACCTGAAAGTTTTGTAACATCGGCCTCCCAGGGAGGCAGCCGCAAGGCATCGGCGGCCACTTCCAGTGTCCGCTCCATGTTATGGCCGTCGCCCGCCTGGAGTATATTTTCCAGCCTGGCCTGTTCCGAGGCCAGCGCATCAAAGTCCGCATCCGGTTCGGCGTAGGCCGCATAAATTTCCTCGAGACGTGATTGCGCTGTGCTGATATTGGCCAGTGCCTCTTCCACATTGCCACGTACATCCTTGTTCGGGTTGAGCTGAGGTTCCTGTGACAGGTAGCCGATATTGATACCGGGCTGTGGCCGTGCTTCACCCAGGTACTCCGTATCCACTCCCGCCATGATGCGAAGCAGGGTTGATTTTCCTGCGCCATTGAGTCCGAGAACGCCGATCTTGGCACCTGGAAAAAATGAAAGCGAGATGTCTTCAAGTATAATCCGGTTGGGTGGGACGACCTTGCCCACGCCATTCATGGTGTAGATGTACTGAGCCATAATATATTTAAAAGCCTGTATCCAGTTTGTGATTCCCGTACAAAGTCAATATCATAGCCACTGCTGCCCTGTTATCTTTTGAAGCGGGTCTCAATGTGAGGACATGAAACCGGTATAGCCAAATAAAGACCGTTTGCCGCAGGGATGCGGCAGCCGAGCGGCCAGGGATGGCATCTTTTGCGTGTCTTGATTTGGCTATACCGGTTTCGTGTCCGCAATGCCCTGTTTAGCTCAAAACGGACTTGCCGTTTATGTTTCAACTATATTTGTAACAGGTTAACGGGGCAGCAGTGTATCATAGTGTAAATGTGATGATATGTGTAATATCCATGGAGCCTCTGATTAATTCAAACACAGGAAGATGAGTTAATCAGAGGTTCTCAAATAATACTTAACAGGTTTTCAGGGTTATTTTTATGGGCTGGATCAGGTTTCTTTTCAGGTTTCCTTTGGTATTGATATACATATTGTCAGGATTCGTATTGGTCATCCTGTTACATATTCTGACAGGACGGGAGTGGTATCTGGGCAAACACGGCAAGCAGATGGTCTGTTTGTGGATGAAGGGGTTTGCCCGGATCATTGGGCTTCGTGTTCACGTTCAGGGTACCCCGCATGAAGGGCTGCTGGCAGCCAACCATGTGTCATGGACAGATATTATAGCAATTGATTCTGTTATCGCAGCCCGGTTTGTTTCCAAGGATGACATCCTGAAATGGCCTGTTTTGGGCCTGCTACCTAAATGGAGCGGGACATTTTTTCTACGGCGTGGCTCACCTGCCGCTGTCAACCGGTTAAACGCAGAAATTGTGCAGGCACTACAGACGGGTTCCACTATTGCGGTCTTCCCGGAGGGGACGACACATGATGGAATCGAGGCCCGTAAATTCTTTTCGGCAATTTTTCAGACGGGTATTGAGTCCGGGTGCCATGTTCAGGGGGTTGCAATCCGTTACCTGCGTGATGGTAAACTGGATGAAGTGGCGCCTTTTATTAATGGTGTCACGTTTGGCCAGCATGTATTAAAGATACTGATGGCACCGGGGATCGATGCGCATTTGAAATTTTGTGATGCCTTTGTTCCTGTGAATATGGACCGTAAGGTACTTGCAGCCCGTTTGCACAAAGAGGTTGATGAAGTGCTTAAGGAAGGTAATGATATGTGATGCTTGCCGTGTGTCGGAAAAACTATTTGCCAAGACTTCTCAGCGGGACATTGACAGCCTGGTGAGTGACACCATCGATTTTGTCCTGTGCAAAAACAACCAGGTTCAGGTTTTTCAGTTTCCAGTTATTTTCAACATCAATATTCCGGTTAATATCCAGCTGGTTTTTACCATTTAACGGGAAAGGCCCCAGAAATTTCCTGACAACATATTCATGTTCCAGTCTGAGTCCCTCATTTTCACCCTCGGTTACCCGGGATGAAAGCCTGTTTTCTGTAATGGCGATGAATACGTCTGAAAAGAACCGTGACCGGTCATTGTTGGCCTTGACATTGATACGGGTATTCAGTTTTTGCTTGTTCAGGCCGACGTTGACATTGATTGTTGTCACGGGTTTGGTGTCATTGATGATTGTCAGCGCCTTCGGGATATTATTATAGGCTGGAAAATCTGTCCCGTATAAAACGAACTGGGGTGTATACAGGGACCTGAGGTTGTTCCGGTTGGCTATTTCCCGCTGACGCTCGCCATGTTGCGGGGCAGAAAAAGGGTCTTCCCATCCCTTGTAGTCCCAATAGTCAACATGAAAGGCAAGTGGGATAAAATTTTTACCCGGCACATATTTTTTCCCCAGCTGTTTGAGAAAACGCTCGGCCTGGGGGCAATTACTGCAACCCTCTGAAGTGTACAACTCAAGTATCGCAACAGTTTCAGGGCCACTGGTTTTACTGATCGTCACCTGTTCACTGGCGAGTGATAAATTTCCAGATACCAGGGATACCAGCATGAAAACAATGATGGCAAAAGCATTAATGGTTTTAATTGGCACTGACTTTCCTCATGATATTACAAAATATTCGACCCGTCGGCAGGTGCTTGGTTCCGCCACAAAAGACCTTGATTGCAGAATACAGACAGAAGTCATGCTGGTGGATAAATTCGTAAACAACAGGATTGGGCGTGAAATCGGATCAAAACAGGATTTTCAGCACCAGGTTAACCACATAATAATTATAACTGCATGTATTTCAAAGATAAATATGAGATACTCAGAGAATATAAATGCAAGATTTAGATAAATAATGTATGATTTGTGGCCTTTCCGGGTTTTTCAAAAATCAGGACAGGGCAAACTTCCAACCAGAGACAACAATACCAGGCCAGGGTTTTAGAGGATAAATTAATGTTTTCAAACGACATGACGATTGCGGGATTTGATGATGATTTATGGGCAGCCATTCAGGCAGAAGAGCAGCGTCAGGAAGAGCACATTGAGCTTATCGCATCCGAGAATTACACCAGCCCCAGGGTAATGCAGGCCCAGGGTAGTGTGTTAACCAATAAATATGCAGAGGGTTATCCTGCCAGGCGTTATTATGGCGGTTGTGAAAACGTGGATATTGCCGAACAGCTCGCGATTGATCGCGCCAGGGAATTGTTCGGGGCCGACTATGCCAACGTTCAGCCCCATTCAGGTTCTCAGGCCAATGCAGCCGTTTACATGGCGCTGTTAAATCCGGGGGAAACAGTACTGGGCATGAGCCTCGCACATGGCGGTCACCTGACCCACGGTTCGAAGGTTAATTTTTCCGGCAAGATTTATCATGCAGTCCAGTACGGGTTGAATGAACAAACGGGTGAGATCGATTATGATGAGGTCGACCGCCTGGCACAGGAGAACAAACCAAAAATGATCGTGGCCGGGTTTAGCGCCTATTCCCGCGTGGTTGACTGGCAGCATTTTCGTGATATCGCAGACAGCGTCGGTGCATACCTGATGGTGGACATGGCACACGTGGCAGGCCTGATTGCGACCGGTATTTATCCCAGTCCGGTGGCCATTGCCGATGTTACCACGACGACGACACACAAAACGCTGCGCGGTCCCCGGGGCGGTCTGATTCTGGCCAAATCCAGCGAGGCGATCGAAAAGAAACTGAATTCCGCCATTTTCCCCGGTATTCAGGGTGGGCCCTTGATGCACGTCATTGCGGCCAAGGCCGTTGCCTTCAGAGAAGCATTACAGGATGACTTCAGGCAATACCAGCAGCAGGTGCTGGATAATGCACGTGCGATGGCGGGTGTATTTATCCACAGAGGGTACAAGGTGGTTTCCGGAGGGACAGATAATCACCTGTTTCTGCTGGACTTCATTGAGAAAGGGTTTACAGGCAAGGCGGCGGATGCCGCACTTGGTAACGCACATATTACGGTTAATAAAAATGCTGTGCCGAATGACCCGCAATCCCCGTTCGTAACCAGCGGCATCAGGGTCGGTACCCCGGCGGTCACCACGAGAGGATTCAACAAGGAAGATGTCAGCGAACTGGCAAACTGGATGTGCGATATTCTGGATGATCTGGAAAACGAAGATGTAATCGGGCAGGTCAGAAGCAAGGTCGCAGACATCTGTAAGCGCTATCCCGTGTACAGTCAATGACCGTTTGTATGCAAAGACTGCCTGGCTCAGGTTAAAACGATGCGTTGTCCATTTTGCAGAGCTGAGGATACCAAGGTCATTGATTCGCGTCTGGCGAATGAAGGTGACCAGGTGCGCCGCCGTCGCGAGTGTCTGACCTGTGCAGAAAGATACACAACCTACGAATCGGCTGAACTGCATATGCCCAAGATAGTAAAAAGCAGTGGCGTCCGCGAAATATTCCAGGAGGAAAAATTACGAAGCGGTATCGTCAGGGCCCTGGAAAAGAGGCCGGTTGATACAGAAACCATTGAGGCCGCCATCAGCAGGATAAAGCATCTCATCCGGGCAACCGGTGAGCGCGAGGTTGACACCCGTTCCCTGGGTGAATGGGTCATCAATGAACTGAAGGAACTGGACCAGGTGGCCTATGTGCGTTTCGCCTCTGTTTACCGGTGCTTCGAGGATATAAACGAATTTCGTGAAGAGATTGATCGACTGGAAAGCAGCCCCAGCCCCGAGTTAAAAAAACACCAGATGCCTTTGTTGCCTGGTGATGAACAGGAATAAGTGATCCGTTGAGTCTGACAGAGGACAGTACATATATGGCACGTGCCCTGATGCTGGCACAGAAGGGTCTCTATACCACCGCACCCAATCCACGTGTGGGTTGTGTGCTGGTCAGGGATGGCAGTATTGTCGGCGAAGGCTGGCATAAACGTGCCGGCGGACCCCACGCCGAGGTACATGCGATTGAGCAGGCGGGCAGCAGGGCAAAGGGGGCGACGGCCTATGTCAGCCTTGAACCCTGTTGTCATCAGGGCAAGACACCGCCCTGCAGTCAGGCGTTAATCCATGCAGGCGTTCGCCGGGTTGTTGCGGCCATGCAGGACCCGAACCCGGAAGTTGCCGGCAAGGGACTGGCGCAACTTGAAGAGGCAGGTATTGAAACAGAATCAGGCCTGATGCAGTTACAGGCAGAGGCCATTAACCCCGGTTTCATCATGCGTATGCGTCATGGACGCCCATGGGTGACCTGTAAACTGGCAATGAGTCTGGATGGCCGCACGGCAATGGCGTCCGGTGAGAGCAAATGGATCACCAGTGAAGCCGCCAGGCGGCAGGTACATTGCTTGCGGGCAAGAAGTTCGGCCATTATGACCGGTATTGGCACGGTACTGGCGGACGACCCCTCGTTAAATGTCCGGTTGAAAAACGATGAGCCCGAAGGCGGGTGGCTGAAGCCGATACGTGTGATACTGGATCCCAATTTGGGCATGCCGGTTACAGCGAAATTGCTACAGCAGGAAGCGCGTACCATCGTTGCCACTGCAACGGATGATGCCGAACGCGAGGCGGAACTGATAGAGGCAGGTGCAGAGGTTATTCATCTGCCAGCACCGGGCGGGACCATTGATCTGCCGGCGTGTCTGATTCACCTGGCAAATGAAGAGGTCAATGAGGTATTACTGGAAACCGGTGCAACCCTGAGCGGTGCCATGTTGAATGCTGGCCTGGTTGATGAACTGAAAATATACATGGCCCCGCACCTGATGGGTAATGGTGCGAGAGGGCTGTTTAATTTACCCGGGCTTGAAACAATGGATCAGCGCATCAATCTGGAAATAAATGATATTCGTGCAGTCGGTAAGGACTGGTGTATTTCAGCACGTGTTCGTCACTAATTTTGCGGGCAAGTTATTATGTTTACAGGTATTATACAATCCACAGGAACCATCGTTGACCTGAAACCATCGGGCGGTGATCTGCGATTACGTATCCAGACCGGCAAACTGGATTTGTCAGATGTGCAGTCGGGTGACAGTATTGCCGTCAATGGCGTTTGCCTGACCGCCGTTGAATTGCCAGGAGACGGCTTCTGGGCCGATGTCTCGGGGGAAACGCTGGGAAAAACCTGTGTTGGCCAGTGGAGCAAGGGGCAATCTGTTAATCTTGAAAAGGCGCTAACACCCACAACGCGTCTCGGTGGGCACCTTGTTAGCGGTCATGTGGATGGTATCGGGGAGGTTATTAATCGATGGGACGATGCCAGGTCAGTCAGGTTTAAAATAAAGGTACCGGACAGTCTTGCAAAATATATTTCTCAAAAAGGCTCTGTCTGTGTGGACGGTATCAGCCTGACAGTGAATGCGGTAAAAGGCGCAGTCTTTGAGTTGAATATTGTGCCACATACGCTACAGGAAACGATAATGAATGCCTACGGACAGGGAACAAGGCTCAACATTGAAGTGGATCTGCTGGCGAGATATCTGGAAAGGTTAATGCTGGGTGACCGGGCCGCAGACCCCGATGCCGGGTTGAGTATGGAATTTTTACAGGAACATGGTTTTATCAGGTAACAATATGGCTTTGAACACAACAGAAGAGATTATAGAGGATATCCGTCAGGGTAAAATGGTTGTCATCATGGACGATGAAGACCGTGAAAACGAGGGCGACCTGATCATGGCGGCCGAAAAGGTCAGGCCTGACGATATCAATTTCATGGCAACAAATGGAAGGGGTTTGATCTGCCTGACGCTGACGCCGGAACGCTGTCAGCAACTGCGTTTGCCGATGATGGTCAATGATAACAATGCCATGCATTCAACGGCGTTTACCGTATCCGTCGAGGCGGCGGAAGGTGTGACCACCGGCATATCAGCCGCAGATCGTGCGGTGACGATCCAGGCTGCTGTTGCCAGGGATGCGACACCTGAAGACCTGGTTCAGCCGGGGCATATTTTCCCATTATTGGCCGAGCCCGGTGGCGTGCTGACACGTGCAGGCCATACCGAAGCGGGATGTGATTTTACCCGATTGGCGGGTTGTGAACCGGCTGCGGCCATTGTTGAAATTCTCAATGAAGACGGCAGCATGGCAAGACGACCCGACCTGGAAAAATTTGCCAGCGAACACGGTCTGAAAATGGGAACGATTGCCGACCTGATTCATTACCGCGTATCAAATGAAAAAACAGTTGAACGTGTTGCAGAAAGAAAGATCGATACAGAGCACGGTGATTTTCAACTGGTAGCCTATCATGACACGATAGATGAGGAACTGCATTTTGCGCTGGTCAAGGGTGAGATCAACAGTGATGAACCGGTTACCGTCCGTGTACATATGCAAAATACCCTGTGTGATGTTGTTGGTTCGCTAAACCATGGTTGCAGCTGGTCCCTGCATGCAGCGATGGCCTATATTGAAAAGGAAGGCAAGGGTATCGTTGTTATCCTGCGAGGTAACGAAAATAACCAGGAACTGCTCAGAAAAATAAAAAACAGCACCGAAGCAGAAAAAAAAGGTAAAAAGAATGCGCAAGGTGCCATGGAATTAAGAACCTACGGTGTCGGGGCGCAGATACTTTCAGATCTGGGTGTGCGAAAAATGCGTATCCTGAGTTCCCCCATCATTATGCATGGGTTGTCCGGATTTGATCTGGAAGTGGTTGAATACATTGCTGGTGAGTAAGCGGTTATTTACACGTATATAAGGAAAAGTCGGTGACAAAATGAGTCAGATAAAAACATTTGAAGGTGACATGATTGTTCGTGATTCCCGTTTTGCCTTGTTGGTAGCACGGTTTAACAGTTTCATTGTCGAGAGCCTGCTTGAGGGTGCAATCGATACATTGAAGCGGCATGGCGCGGATGAAAAAAACCTGCACATTATCCGTGTGCCCGGCGCCTTTGAAATGCCGCTTGCGGCGCAACGCCTGGCAGTCGGCAAGGATTATGATGCAATCATTGCACTGGGTGCAGTGATTCGCGGTGGTACACCCCATTTTGAATATGTTGCCGGTGAAAATACCAAGGGACTCGCCAATGTATCAATGAAGTATGATATTCCGGTGGCCTTCGGGGTGCTGACCGTGGACAATATTGAGCAGGCCATAGAAAGAGCGGGCACCAAGGCCGGTAACAAGGGTGGTGAGGCGGCATTATCCGCGATTGAAATGGTCAGTCTGTTCAAACAACTGGAAGGATAGAATGCCAAAGCCGGCGCAGTCGCTCAATCCGCAGCATGCCAGACGCCGGGCAAGACGCTGTGCCATGCAGGCCCTGTATCAGTGGCAGATCTCCGGCCTGGATCTGAATGAAATTGAAAAGCAGTTTCTGGTCGATCAGGATATGAGCAAGGTCGACCTCGACTATTTCCATGAGCTTCTCCATCAGATCCCCGCCAGACTGGATCAACTCGACAGTATTCTGAAAGAACGTGTTGACCGGCCGATGGAGGAGGTAGATCCCGTTGAACGTGCAATCTTGCGAATTGGTGTATTTGAATTACAGTGCAGACCGGACATACCTTACCGCGTTGTTCTGAATGAATCAGTACAACTGGCCAGGCAGTTCGGGGCAACCGATGGGCACAAGTACATTAATGGTGTACTCGATAAGGTCGCGAAGGACTTGCGCAGTGCCGAGATCCAGGCAGGTCGTTAGCTTTTTCAGGTGGATTCACATTTGAATGGATTTTTCCAGCTGGATGCTGGTAACGCAGCGGGTGCGGAGACGTAGAGAAAACCTTTTAATGATAAATCACTGTAGTCCCGTTAAGCCATGACGAATGTAGTTGAAATGTCAGCGGCAAGTGCATTTCGGGCTAGCCC
>DRJK01000001.1 GCA_011052215.1 Gammaproteobacteria bacterium | reverse complement strand
GTTATCAGCAGACCTTCTTTTTCGTAATAACCAACCAGCGGTGCTGTTTTTTCATTGTAGGTTTCCAGGCGGTGGCTGATGGCTTCTTCAGTTTCATCTTCACGCTGAATAGTCGGGCTGCCACATTTATCGCAAATCCCTTCCACCTTGGTCGGGTTACTCTTGATATTGTAAATGGCCTGGCATTCAGGGTTCGAACAGGTACGACGTGTCGTCAACCGATCGAGTATTACATCGCGGGGGACATCGATGTTTACGGCCATGTCCAGTTCGATATTGATTTTGGCCAGCAATTCTTTCAATGCCTCGGCCTGGGGAATCGTGCGGGGGAAACCGTCCAGCAGAAACCCGTTGGCGCAATCCGGTTCAAGCAAACGGTCACCCATGATGCCCATGATCAATGAGTCCGGAACCAGATCACCACGGTTCATGTAGTCTTTTGCTTCCTTGCCCAGATCAGTGCCGGCTTTAACTGCACCACGCAGGATGTCACCAGTGGAAATTTGGACAGACCCATCGATCTCGGTCAGTAGTTTTGCAACTGTGCCTTTACCGGCACCTGGCGCACCCAGTAGTATCAGTTTCATTGTATTCTCTCTTTAAAAGTTGGCGTTGGCGAAATTCAGGTTCGTCAATGTATATAATTCACGGGGTTTGGGCAAGCAAGAAAAATGAATCCCGCGATAAAAACGATCGGTTTTTACTGTATTTATATTATATTCAATGACATAGCATAAATTTATTACCTTTATCAGCAATGAATACAAAACAGAAATCAGGTTTGCGCATTGATAAATGGCTCTGGGTGGCCCGGTTTTTCAAGACACGTGTCCTGGCCAGTGAAGCCGTCAGTGGTGGAAAGGTGCATGTGAATGGCCAGCGGGTCAAACCTGCCCGGGTCTTGCAGGTTGGTGATACACTCGATGTCAGGCGAGGCCAGGACACGCAGGAACTGGTCGTACTGGTAATCAGCCACAGGAGAGGGCCGGCCTGTGAGGCGCAGCTACTGTATGAAGAGACGGATGAAAGTCGGGATAAAAGAAAGGAGCATGCTATGCAGCGCAGGTTGATTGCCCTAAGTCATCCGGTTTCCCGGCATAAGCCAAACAAGCGTGATCGACGGCATATCATCCGCTTTATTCGCAAGCAATAACAGGTTTAAACATGAACAGACCCGTTACACCGGCATTGACGGCAGATGTCATTATTGAGTTGACCGACCGCAAAGGGTCACCTTTTGTACTGATTGAAAGAAAGTACCCCCCACCCGGCTGGGCGATTCCGGGGGGCTTTGTCGACATCGGTGAAACACTGGAGCATGCGGCGGTCAGGGAGGCACAGGAAGAAACCGGGCTGGATGTTTCTTTGAAGGTTTTGCTTGGTATGTATTCAGACCCAACCCGGGATTTTCGTGGACACACGGTGACTGCGGTCTATATTGCAACGGCAAACGGTGAGCCGGTAGCGATGGATGACGCAATGCATGCCGGTATTTTTACATTCAATGATTTGCCGGAACTGGCCTTTGATCACGCAAGTATATTGCAGGATTATCTTCGCTATACAAAAACCGGTGAGGTAAAAAAACTGTAGGGGAATATTTACCGTAGAAGTGGCTGAAGGGTTTCAATCCCCGGGTTTTTCAATTCATTTTATCACTGATATCCCGTTAGCTTTTTCAGCGAGCATCAATGTGAGGACATGGAACCGGCATAGCCAAATCAAGACCGTCTGCCGCAGGGATGCGGCAGCCGAGCGGCCATGGATGGCATCTTTTGCGCGTCTTGATTTGGCTATGCCGGTTTCATGTTCGCAATGCCCTGTTTTGCTTAAAACCTGCTTGCAGTTTACGTTTCAACTATATTTGTTGCAGGTTAACGGGACAGCAGCGTCAATTAATAGAATCGCCTTATATCCTACTTTTTTGGTATGATACCGGTTTCCCCGGTGTGAAATGGTTGAATTAAATGGAGGGTACATGCGTCCGGCACAGTTATTTACAATACTGGAGAGAGAATTTTCAAGCACGCGAAGCGGACATCATACCCCGGTCATGCTCTGGGGTCCGCCCGGTGTCGGCAAGTCACAATTGATTGCACAGGTTGCTGAAAACCATTCCGTTCCGATTGTTGACATCAGATTATCGCAGATGGAACCCAGTGACTTGCGTGGTATTCCATTCAGGGTAGAAGACCGGGTCGAATGGGCCATACCGGCAATGCTTCCTGATGCCGGCAGGCAGGGCGAAGAGGGTATCCTGTTTCTTGACGAGATCACATCTGCACCACCGAGTGTTTCAGCAGCGGCCTACCAGTTGATCCTGGACCGCAGGTTGGGGGCCTATGTCGTACCGGAAGGCTGGGCCATATTTGCAGCAGGGAACAGGCAGGGTGATCGTGGCGTAACCTATAGTATGCCGGCACCGCTAGCGAACCGGTTTTCTCATTTCGACGTGGACGTTAATCTGGATGACTGGGTGGCGTGGGCCTACAGGGCAGGCATAGATGAACGGCTGATTGCCTTCCTGCGTTTTCGCCCGGAACTGTTGTTTGATTTTGACCCGGCACATAACCCTGTTGCCTTTCCATCGCCCCGTTCATGGGAGTTTGCGCACCGGGCGTTACACAAATTTGGAGACAACCCCAAAACATTGACCGGAACCTTGCAGGCCTGCGTTGGACCTGCTGCCGGTATTGAGCTGTCGGCTTTTGTAGAAAACCTCGATCAGTTACCGGATATCGATGCCATCGTAAAAGGCGAAAAAGTGGACGTACCCAGGGAAGTGGACCTGCAATACGCCGTTGCATCGGCATTGGTGGGTCGTGCCATCAAATCAAGGGGTGATGACGATGCCCATTCCGTGATCGGGAATATCCTGGATTATGCCGGACGTTTCCGGCAACGGGAAATGGGGGTCATGCTGGTTTCTGATATGCACCGCGCAATCGGGCAGGATCTGTTCAATGTTCCCCAGTTTTCAGGTTGGGCAAAATCGGTTGCCGATGTTATGCTGTTTTCCCAATGAGTGACGATGCAGAGACCAGGCTCAGTGCTGCGCGCACCCGTCTGATACTGGATAAACCCTTTCTGGGTGCGCTGGTGCTAAGGTTGCCGATGGTCAATGCAAATCCGGCCTGGTGCAAAACCACGGCCACTGACGCAAAAACATTTTATTACAACAGTGACTACATTAATGAGCTCAGTCTGGAACAGACACAGTTTGTTCTTGCCCACGAGGCCTTGCACTGCGCACTGTCGCATTTCTCACGCAGGCAGCACCGGGTTAAACATCGTTGGGATCTTGCCTGTGATTTTGCCATTAATCCCATCCTGATCAATGATGGATTCAAGCCGACCCCTGATGCCTTGTACCTGGAAACCCTTGCCGGCATGACCGCAGAGGAGATCTACCCGCTACTGGATGATATGGACAATCGCCAGACCGAGGATCAGCACGTCTATGATGGTAACAGTGATAATGACCGGGACAGACATGAATCCCGGGCCGGTAACGGCAAGATAGACCAGCCCCCGGCCGGAAAAGACCCGGGCCAGGAGGCCGGGCTGGATGAAAACAGGGGCGCAGGGGCTTCACAACCTCCGCCATTAAATGGTGATGAGAAGGAGCATCTCTCCGTGCAATGGCGACAGCGCATGGCCAGTGCTGCCCAGCAGGCCATGCAGGCCGGGAAGATGAGCGGGGCAATGGCCAGGCTGGTGGATCACTTTCTGCAGCCGCAGTTACCCTGGCGGATGTTGCTTGCACGTTATATGTCTGCAATCGCCCGTGATGACTATAATTATACACGTCCCTCAAGACGCGAAGGCGCAGCAATCCTGCCCAGCCTGCGTAGTTCCCAGGTCAATGTTGTGGTTGCAATCGATACCAGTGGTTCGGTTTCTGCCAATGAGATAAAAGAGTTTATGGCAGAGGTGGATGCCCTCAAGGGGCAAGTCAGAGCCCGGATTACATTGTATGCCTGTGACCGGGGTCTGGATAAAGGCGGCCCCTGGGAGTATGAGGCATGGGATACCTTTGAGGCCCCGAAACAGTTTTATGGCGGAGGGGGGACTGATTTCAGGCCTGTTTTTGACAGACTTGAATGCGTGGCCGGGCAGGCGGATTTGCTTTTATACTTTACCGATGCCGAAGGGCTTTTCCCCGAACATGAGCCGGCATTACCCGTTATCTGGCTGGTAAAAGGAAAGGCAAAGGTACCCTGGGGGCAGCGGATTCAGTTAAATTAATTACTGGTTTTACTTCAGCAGACCATTGACAATACAGATTCTTTTTCAAAATGGCCTGTAAGACAAAATTTTCTTATGGGGTGGATTTACATATAAAAAAGAGGGAATAAAATCCTGTTATCAATAGGTTACCAGACTTTCTCATGGAGTGCTTCCAGAAAGTCAAGAACCTGTGTTGATTCATGTCACTTTTTACTTAAAAAATTGAGCAAGAAGTTGTGTTGGTCAGATACAAGTTGTTAAGATAGAGATAACATAAATATGGAGTATCGGTCGTAATATGGCATCCATGAAGCTGCTGTATGGTAGTCGGATTTGATACAAGGAACCGGATCACTGGATAAAAAAGGGGGGTGGATGGTGGGTAATCCACAGGTAACGAGTCATGCAGGGTTGCAGAAGGCTCTCTATGTTCTTGATGTTATAAAAGGTCTGCCGGCAGGCGATGTCATCTACAAACAGGTAGAGCAGGTACTTATTGACTTTCAAAACAATCAGGAACAGGTGGAACGTACCTATCATGCGGTTGTACATGCGCTCCTGGACGCCTACTTACAGCATCTAAAACCCGGTTCCCCACTTTTCGTGCAGGTCAGTATTTTACAGAGACGTTTGCATCCCCCCATCTGGTCATCTGACCTCGATCTGATGAAGGATCAAGTCGAAATGTATGCCGACCATATCTTGTCCATGAGCAAGATAGACGAAGAAAAACTATGCAACAGTTTGTCTGCATTTGTCGAAGGCGATGTAGCAAAGAAAAGGTCGCAGGGACAAAGAAAAGAGGATGAAATCAAAACTGATGTGACGCAACCTTCGCATGATAAAGGTTTGCCGGAAGGTCAAAGTCTGCCGCAAGATCAAAGTCTGCCGCAAGATCAAAGTCTGCCGCAAGATCAAGGCATACCGCAAGATCAAGGCCCGTCAGAAGAACAAGGCATGCCGCAAGATCAAAGCCTGCAATTCCTGAATGAATATCTGGAAGAGGACATACAAAACTCCATATCGCAGAATCAGGAGTTTGGTATTGTGCTGGATTTACTGGATACCGAGCTCAAGGAAATGGTATCAAAAGAAGGTGCCGAAAATGTCCGTGGACGCATGATGGATCTGGTGGGTAAATTAAAAGGGAGTCATGGTGAGCTCGTCGAAAACCTTCAGGATGCTGTTGAGGTATTGAGCAGTGTCGAAGGGGACAAGAGCAAACTGGACGAGGAACTCAGGCGTGCCCGGATGCTCAGCATGACCGATGAGTTAACAGAACTGCCAAATCGCCGCGCCTTTCTTGATCGTCTTGAAGATGAGGTGGGCAGAGTTAAACGACACCATGTGCCCCTGTCGCTTGCCCTGATTGATCTGGATGAATTCAAAAGTATTAATGACCTGCATGGACACGTAGCGGGTGATCAGGTGTTACGGAGTTACGCTGAAGATGTATTCAGTCTTTTCCGTCAATATGACATGGTGGCCCGTTATGGCGGTGAAGAATTCGCTGTGTTGTTGCCCAATACCGACCAGGAAGGGGCAATATGTGCGTTGAGCAAGGCGATGGATATTGTCAAAAACCTGCGTTGTACCTGTAACGATGAAACGATTCGTGTCCCATCGTTTTCAGCCGGAATCGCCGTTTATCATGAAGGCGAAGTGGCAAACACCTTTATAGACAGGGCCGATCAGGCCCTTTATCGCGCGAAATCCATGGGTAGAAACAGGGTCGAATACTCCATCAGCTAGAAACCTGTCGGACTCGGGATGATTCCCGGCAACTGCCCCATTCACCAATGTTGTCTTAAATAAGTTACCACAGTGATATATTAATTAATCTTAATGTATTTCATTATATACTTATATACTATATAATATGATATCTTCCATAAAATTTTCAGGAAATGACTGTGGCAACTGTTGAATTGACAAGCAAGAACTTTGATCAGGTGGTGGGTGATAATGACCATGTCATTATTGATTTCTGGGCCCCCTGGTGCGGGCCGTGTAAAAGTTTTGCCCCCATTTACGAGAAAGTATCCAAAGAACACGAAAATATTGTTTTTGCCAAGGTAAATACAGAAGAAGAGACCGACCTGGCCTCGCATTTCCAGATTCGCTCTATCCCTACCCTGATGATTTTTCGCGAACAGGTGGTTATATTTTCACAACCCGGCATGCTGCCTGAGCAGGCATTGGGTGATCTGATAAGCAAGGCAGGTGAGCTGGATATGGACAACGTGCGCAAGCAGATTGAAGAGCAGAAGGCCGCCCAGGCCTGATTAACTTAGGGAACCTTTGATCAATTCATGAACTCGCATCTTGCACTCGGAAAATCCAGCTTCTGTGTTGCGAATCTTCGCTATAGTTTGCTATTCCGTCCGGTTCGACGCCTTTAATCTGTATTTTCCGAGCACAATCTGCTTCGTCCAGAATTAATCAGAGGCTCCTTAGGTTGAAAGGCATGTTATCAGATTAACCCGGCAAACGGTTGCACCTCGACCAGATCGCCCGGGTCAACCCCCGCATTCCCGGCAGGCAGGATAATGAAGCAGTTGGCACGACTCATTGATGTCATGATGTGCGAACCCTGAACGCCGCTACTGTCTACCACCGGTTCACCCTCATTGTTACAGGTCAGTATGCCGCGCTGGTACTCAAGTCTTCCGGCATTTTTCTTTAGTTTTGCCATACAAGGTACCTTGAGCGTTAACGCAAAAGTCGGGGTAATGCCCATCATCTTTTCCAGGGCCGGTTTGACAAACTGGTAGAAGGTGGTCATCGCCGAAACCGGGTTGCCCGGAACGCCGAAAAAGGCAGCGTTGTTGATGCGACCGATGGCCAGGGGTTTTCCGGGCTTCATTGCAACACGCCAGAAATTGATTTCACCGAGTTCCTCAAGCGTTTCCTTCACATAGTCGGCATCACCGACCGAAACACCACCTGAAGTCAATACCACATCGGCAATATTGGCGGCGGTCTGGAATGCCTGCCTGATAGCTTCGCGCTTGTCGGCGATGACGCCCATGTCGATTATGTCAACATTCATGCGTTTGAGCATTCCATATAATGTGTAGCGATTGCTGTCATATATCTGTCCGGCCTCGAGCGGTTCACCGATACTGCGAAGTTCATCACCAGTTGAAAAGAACGCGACACGGCATTTTCTGTTAACGGCAACCTCGGCGATTCCAAGCGAGGCCATCAGGCCCAGTTCGGCGGGGGTTACCCATTGACCTTTCTCAAGGACGGTCTGTCCGATTTTCATATCCTCACCGATGTGGCGGATATGATTACCCTTTTGATGGCCGACCGATAGTGTGACGGTTTCCCCGTTTCGCTCGACATGTTCCTGCATGACAACGGTGTCTGCACCATCAGGGATAACCGCCCCTGTCATGATGCGGATAGCCTGTCCAGCAGCCAGTTTCCCGGTAAACGGCTTGCCCGCAAAGGCAGTACCTGCCAGTTTCAGGTCGAACTGTCCGGATTGCGGGATATCCTGATACTTGATCGCATACCCGTCCATGGCGGAGTTATCGTGGGGAGGGACGTTGAGCGTAGAAAGGATATCGGTACTCAACACCCGTTCAAGTGATTCCCTGATCGCCAGTTTCTCCTGTCCTTTTGTCGGTGTGACCGAATCAAGAATGCGTTGTCTGGCCTCGGTTACACTCAACAGTCCGGTTATTGGCTGGTCGCAATCCGGTTGAGTATCAGCTGTTTTTTTACTCATATTTTTTCCATTCAGGGTTAGTGATTCACGCAGTTTAAAGGAATTTCAGGTAAATAAAATCCATTATTTCCTGTGGATTATTTATATCCAGTACAGGTAGCCGGTTTTTGACCGGTTCAGGCATGTCGGTTGCGATGGCGATAATGCTATCGTCTTCGGGAAACAGAAAAGGCTTTTCCAGTTCCGAGCGATTCAGTTCTATCTTGGGGAATGGATAATGCCGGAAGCCTTCAACCAGAACCAGATCCAGAGTACCGGTATCGAGACATTCGATCGTTGCCGGCAAGTTATTTTCCATGTTTACTCCGTCTTCATGTATCAATGCCCATCTGCGAGGTGATGTGAGCAGGGTCTGGCTGGCACCTGCCTTTCGCAATTGATAGCTGTCTTTACCGGGGATGTCGATCTCAACATCATGATGGGATTGTTTGATAACACCGATACGAACCTTTCTATTCGTTAATTCCCTGATCAGTTTTACCAGCAGGGTTGTTTTGCCGGTACCGCTGAAGGCGGCGAATCCGAGTACGGGTAAACGAAAATTGTCAGCACTCATGCTCACAATCAATCCTGTTCTCAAAGTCGATCAGTTCTTCACGGGTATTAATATTAATAAAGCAGCCATTTCCCTCCGGGTAATCCAGCGTGGCCAGTTTCTGTGATTGTAACCAGTCTCTGACCTTGTGTTTTCCCTGTGACAAAAACGTATAAAGATGGCCCCTGAGGGTTGTTCGTAAAATACAAACAAGGGGTTGTAAACGGTCATGTTCCCTGACGCAGCAGACATCTGCACTGCTTTCAGACAGGCAGGATACAAGCCGGTTGACTATATCATCGGGTACCAGCGGCATGTCGCAGGGAATAACGACCAGTTTATCGCCGTCTGTTAAATCCATGGCACTCAGGATGCCGGACAGAGGACCTGCGAATGAGTCCAGTGAGTCTTCAACAACAGGAAACCCGAAACGACTGTATTCAGCAATATTACGGTTGGCACTGATCAGTATCCGGGTAACCTGTGGCTTGATTCTGTCGATGACCTTGCCGATAAGGGGGCCGTCAACTACCGGGACAAGCCCCTTGTCCTGACCTTCCATACGGCGACCCTTTCCACCTGCAAGGATAACGGCGGTGATATTATTGTTGGAATTCTGAGTCAATATTTTTTAGTCCTCATCTGAAATTCAGCAGTTTAATAAAAAAATACTACATAAATCATACATATGTACGCTTGAGCAGACAAATAAAAAAAACTTGCATGAATAATCAAATTAGCATATTCTAATACAACAAAATATTTACATAGTTACAGGTTTTAGTTGTACAGGTTTACGGGTTCCAGATTTTTTATTTTTTGATTGATAACTTTTGATTTAATGGAGAATGAAGATGAAATTTAACAAGATAGTTATTGCTGTAGCACTGTTAGGTGCCTCCACGGTAGCCAGCGCATGGTTCGGTGGTCCTTTCAACAATAATGGTTTCGGCAATGGTGTTGGTAATGGTGTTGCTGACGGTTCTTTTGGGTTTAACATGAATGCCAATTCCAGCGTACAGGGTAACGGTAACGGTAACGGTAACGGTAATGGCTATGGTAACAACTACGGCAACGGTTACGGCAACAACTACAATGGTTTCGGTAACGGTGTTGCTAACGGTACAGGCAGTGGTTCATTCGGATTCAGCATGAATGCAAAGAGCAACTTCCAGGGTAACGGATATGGTAATGGCTACGGCAACAACTACTACAACCCGTACTATGGTGCCACTCCTTATGGATATGCCCCTGCCCGGACTGAAGCACAGCAGAAGGCTGCTGCAACTTTCTACAAGCAGATGGAAGCACAGCGTAAGGCTTCTTTCGAAGCACAACAGAAAGCTGTCAAGGAAATGAATGCACGTATGGAAACACAGCGTAAAACTGCTATGGAAGCACAGAAAAAGGCCTATGAAGCACACATGGCCATGATGAAAAAACGCTTCGATACCAAGTAAGTCCTTCACAAGACATACTCGCCTGCAAGGCCGTTGGCAGCAGGTCCGAAGTAGAAAAGCCGCGCAATATTGCGCGGCTTTTTTATTGCCTCGCACCAGGTATACTTTAGTTGCACAAACCCTTACCACAGAGGCGTGCAAAGGCCTTCACCGATTCCGGCAAATAAGGCACAGTAATGAATAATTGCAGTTCCCTGTATACCCATGTGACCTCAACCGACGCGATTTTTCATCTGTGGGGGTTAACTTCCCGGGTAGTTTTATACGCAAAAAAATCACCGATGAGGGAGGAACCCACAGGTTATTTATGTGAGGGTACAGTTCAATGATTCTTTTCCAATCACCGCAAAATATATAAACTATATTAAACAATAAGTTACAGTAATTTTCTTATTAAGATAACTGTTAAATTATAATATTAATAGTTGTTGATATTATCATATGATTGCATTATCATTCATATCGTACTCTTTAATTTTTTATGAATTGTAATTTTACGAAACATTGTACGGAGAAACGAAATGAAAAAGATCACTACTATCATTGCAGCCGTTGCGCTGCTGGGTGCCGCTGGTTCTGCCAGTGCTTGGGGCTGGAATCCCTGGAACAACGGTTGGGGTAACAACGGCTGGGGTAATGGTAATGGCTGGGGTAACGGCGACATGTCTTTCAGCATGAATTCACGCGCCAATTCCAACATGAATGGCTATGGAAATGGCTATGGAAATGGCTATGGAAATGGCTATGGAAATGGCTATGGAAATAGAAATGGCTATGGAAATAGAAATGGCTATGG